>JAICRS010000031.1 GCA_025966335.1 Nocardioidaceae bacterium | reverse complement strand
GCGGGGGACTGGGCGAGCAACGTGCCCGACAAGCTCACCGCGGAGGGTCGGCTCGGTGTGCAGCTCGACGAGGATCCGCGGCAGGCCCGGCTGGCACTCGAGGACGCGGTCGCGGAGGCGAGCGCGAAGGATCCCTGGCTGCTCGAGAACCGGCCGATCGTGACCTGGCCGGGCGGCCAGTTCGCCAGTGGCCGGATCGATCCCGACCACGCCCTCGTGGACGAGGTCGCTACTGCGGTGGTCGCGACCGGCGGGCCCCGCCCGCCGTTGGGTGCGGAGGTCTACGGCAGCGACCTGAGGCTGTACGCCGGCATCGGCGGCATCCCGACGCTGCACTACGGACCGGGAGACATCCGGGTTGCGCACGGCCCGCACGAGCACGTCGAGCTCGACGAGCTGGTGCGGGTCACCCGGTCGTTGACCGTGCTCGCGCTGCGCCGTTGCGGCGCCCACGTCTGACCTACACGGTGGCGATCTCGCCGTTCGCGGTCCGCACGGCCCGCCCGTCCGCGACCGCGCACGCCAGCGCACGCTCGAACCGGTTCGCCTCCCAGTAGCGGGCGCCGACGATCTCGGCGAGCCGCTCCGGGGTCTGCGGACCCTCCTGCTCGAGGGCCCGGACGATCTGGCCCATCTCGTGGAAGATCTGGCGGTCGCGCCGGCCTTCGGTGCTGGGTTTGGGCGGGGGCATGGGCATCTGGCTACCTCCTGGTCCTCATGCCGGGGATGGGGCGGTTGCGTCTTTGCCTTCAGGCCGCTCGTCCTCGGCGGTCAGCGGCTGGGCGATGCTCTCCAGTGACTGGCCCTCGGCCTTGACCCCCATGATGATCTCGACGATCCCGCCGGCGATCATCAGCGCGGCGCCGATGAAGTAGCCGATCGCGATCTGGGTGATGTCCCCGCTCTCCGACGCGTTCTCGATCAGTGCGCCGAACAGCAGCGGACCGCTGATGCCGCCGACCGCGGTGCCGATCGCGTAGAAGAACGCGATGCACATCGCCCGGGTCTCCATCGGGAAGATCTCACTGGCGGTCAGGTACGCCGCGCTGGCGCCGGCCGAGGCGAAGAAGAAGATGATCGCCCCCATCATGGTCAGGGTGACCGCGCTGAGGTCCCCGAGGATGAACCCGGTGAACCCGAGCAGCACCCCCGAGAGGATGTAGGTGCCGGCGATCATCTTGACCCGGCCGACGGTGTCGAACAACGAGCTGAGCAGCAGCGCGCCGGCGAAGTTGCTCGCGGCGAAGATCGCGAGGTACCAGCCGGTCTGGTCGACGTCGAGGAAGGTGCCGAGGGTGTCGCCGTAGGTGAAGAAGAACGCGTTGTAGAGGAACGCCTGGCCGACGAACAGCGAGAAGCACAGGATCGTGCGCTTCGGGTACAGGGTGAAGACCGTCCTGGCGATCAGGCCGATGCCGATGGACTTCCGCTGCCGGATGGTGATCGAGTCCGAGACGGTCGGCAGGCTCTTCCCGGTCTCCTCCTCCACGGTGCGTTCGATGCTGGTCACGATCTCCTCGGCCTGGTCCTCGTGGCCGTGGATGAACTGCCAGCGCGGGCTCTCCGGGACGTGGCGACGCACGAACAGGATGCCGACGGCCAGGATCGCGCCGAGCCCGAACGCCAGGCGCCAGCCCCACTCGGGGTTGACCAGGGTGGGGTCCAGCAGCGGGATGGTGAGCAGCGACCCGGCTGCTGCGCCGACCCAGAACGATCCGTTGATCGCGACGTCGACCCGGCCACGGTACTTGGCCGGGATCAGCTCGTCGATCGCGGAGTTGATGGCGGCGTACTCACCGCCGATGCCGGCACCGGTCAGGAAGCGACAGGCGAAGTACCACATCGGGTTCATCGAGAACGCGGTCAGAACGGTGGCCACGGTGTAGACGCCGAGGGTCACCATGAACAGCTTCTTGCGTCCGAACATGTCGGTGAGCTGCCCGAAGAACAGGGCCCCGATGCAGGCACCCGCGACGTAGACGGCACCGGCGACACCGACGTCGAAGCTGCTCAGGCCCAGTCCGGTCTTCTCCTCCTGGAGGGCCGCGGACATCGAACCGACGATGGTGACCTCGAGCCCGTCGAGGATCCAGACGAGGCCGAGCCCCGCGACGATCATCCAGTGCCACCGGGCCCAGGGAAGCCGGTCCAGTCTCGCCGGGATGTCGGTAGTGACCCGGCCGGTCTCAACTCCTGCCATGTGCCCTCCTGTTGCCGGCGGTGATGCCGATAGCAGCATTACCCCGCTTTACCGCCGCTCATGCTTCGGTGGTCGATGAGCGGCTCGCGCTGCCGGGCGATAGCGTCCGGTCCTATGGACGACGACCTCTTCTTCGCCGGTGCCGCGGCACACGCGCAACGCATCCGGGACGGTGAGATCTCCTCGCGTCGGCTCACCGACGCGTTGCTGGACCGGATCGTCGACCGCGACCGGTCCCTCAACGCGTTCACCGTGGTGCTGCACGAGCAGGTGCGCGCCGAGGCGGACGCCCGGGACGCCGCGCAGGCAGCGGGCGACGACCTCGGGCCCCTGCACGGGGTCGCCGTCGCCCTCAAGGAGGAGATCGACGTCGCCGGCCAGGTCACGACCTTCGGAGGCCGCGCCAACACCCGTCCGGCTGTCGAGGACTCCTGGCTGGTGCGCCGCCTGCGGTCGGCCGGAGCAGTGGTCATCGGCAAGACCGCGATGCCCGAGTTCGGGCAGTGGCCCTTCACGGAGTCGGCCGCGCACGGCCTGACCCGCAACCCCTGGGACACCAGCCGGTCGACCGGTGGGTCGAGCGGCGGCTCGGCGGCCGCGGTGGCGGCCGGGCTGGTTCCCGCGGCGATCGGCGGTGACGGCGGCGGGTCGATCCGGATCCCGTCGGCCTGCTGCGGGCTGTTCGGGCTCAAACCCCAACGTGGCCGGGTGTCCAGTGCGCCGCACGCGCACCTGTGGTGGGCTCTCGGCACCGCCGGTCCGCTGACCCGGACCGTGCGGGACAGCGCCCTGGTCTACGACGTGATCCGCGGCGCGGCGCCGGGGGACCGGTTCCGCGCCGCGGACCCGACCAGCTCGTTCTCGGCAGCGGTCACCGCCCCCGCCCGGCGGCTGCGGATCGGCTGGTCGGCCAAGGCGGTGAGCATCGGTGTCAGACCGGCCGCCGAGCACGTCGAGGCTGTACGCGAGACCGCCGCGTTGCTCGAGCAGCTCGGCCACCAGGTCGAGGAGGTCGACCCCGGTTACCCGGACCCGACCGCGGCGTTCCTGCCGCAGTTCTTCGGCGGGGTGCGCGCGGAGGCCGACACGGTGCAGCACCGCGACCGGCTGGAGCGGCGCACTCGGGAGACCCTTCGGCTCGGTTCGTGGGTCCGGCCGGCGGTCGTGGAGTGGGCCATCCGGCAGGGCGAGAAGGTTGCGGCCAAGGCGAACCGGGTCTTCGACCGGTACGACCTGTTGCTCACGCCGACGATCGCGCACCGCCCGCCGAAGGTCGGGGTGCTCGACGGCGCCGGCACGGTCGAGGCTGCGATGCGCTCACTGCCGATGGTCGCCTACACCGCACTGTGGAACGTGACGGGCAACCCCGCGGCCTCGGTCCCGGCCGGGTTCGCGAGCGACGGGCTGCCGCTCGCCGTACAGCTGGTGGGGCGACCGCACGACGAGACGACGATCATCACCGTGGCCGCCCAGCTCGAAAGCGCCCGGCCGTGGGCCGATGCCAGGCCGGGTGCCCGGTGAGCGGGCTGCTGCTCACCACACCGAGGGCCTGGCTGCGCCGGCACCTGCTGGCTCGGCTGGCGGGTGGTGAACCGTCCAGCCCGCTGCGCGGCAGGACCGTCCTGGTCACCGGTGCCTCCTCCGGGATCGGCGAGGCGACCGCGGTCGCCGTTGCCGCGCGGGGTGGGAAGGTGATCCTGGTGGCGCGCCGCGGTGAGGAGCTGAAGCGGGTGGAGGGCGGCATCCGGGCAGCGGGAGGTACGGCGCACGCGTACGCCTGCGACCTGACCGACGCCGAGGCCACCGAGCTCCTGGTGGGCCGGGTGCTCGCCGAGCACCGGCAGGTCGACATGCTCGTGAACAACGCGGGCCGCTCCATCCGGCGCTCGCTGTCGGCCTCCTACCACCGGGTGCACGACTTCGAGCGGACGATGGCGATCAACTACTTCGCGCCGGTGCGGCTGATCCTCGGCCTTCTACCGCAGATGGTCGAGCGCGGCTCCGGGCACGTCGTGAACGTTGTCAGCTGGGGCGTGCAGGTGAAGGCACCGAAGTTCGCCGCGTACATCGCCTCCAAGACCGCACTGGACACGTTCAGCCGGATCGCCGGCCGGGAGACCTACGGCGCGGGAGTCACGTTCACCAACGTCCGGCTTCCGCTGGTGCGCACGGACATGATCGGCCCGACGGACGTGTACCGGAAGTCGCCGGCGATGAGCCCGGAACAGGCGGCCGCTCGCGTCGTACGCGCCCTGGAGGACCGCCCGCTGACGATCAGCACCTGGGTGGGCAACGTCTCGGAGGTGATGAACCTGCTGGCGCCGAGGCTCTCCGACGCCGTCGCCCATGCCGCGGCGAAGCGGTTCCCCGAGTCACCGGCCGCCGCCCGCCACGCGGACAACCGCGAGAGGCGTTGAGCAGAGGAGCATCCTGGGCAGCCGGCGACTGAGATGCTCCTTCGCCTACGTGTCAGCTGGCTTTCTTCTTCGCAGCCGGCTTCTTGGCGGTGCTCTTCTTCGCGGTCTTCTTCTTGGTCGGTTTCTTCTTCTCCTCGTCCGCGGCCTCCGCCTGCTCCTCGTCCGAGCCCGTCGACTCCCCGCGTGAGGTCTTCGCAGCCTCCACGGACCGCTGCAGGGCCGCGAGGAGGTCGACCACCTCGCCGGTGCTCTCCTTGGTCTCGGGGGCCCGCTTGACCTCGCCGCCCTCGAGCTTCGCCTGCACCAACGCCTCGACGGCACCGCGATAGTCGTCCTCGTAGTCGCTGGCGTCGTAGTCGCCGGCGAGGGTGTCGACGAGGAGCCGGGCCATCTTCAGCTCCTGCGGCTTGGCCGCATCCTCGGTCGCGTCGAGGGTGGCGAAGTCGGGCTTGCGGACCTCGTCGGGCCACATCATCGTCTGCATCACGATCACGTCGTCGCGCACCCGCAGCACGGCGGTCGACATCCGGCTCCGTAGGGAGACCGTGACCACGGCCATCCGGTCGGCCTCCTTCAAGGCCTCGCGCAGCAACGCGTACGGCTTGGCCGCGGCCTTGTCCGGCTCGAGGTAGTAGGACTTCTCCAGCAGCAGCGGGTCGATCTGGTCGCTGGGCACGAACTTCTCCACCGAGATCTCCCGGCTGCTGCTGGACGGAAGCTCGGCGAGGTCGTCGTCGTCGAGGATCACCATCTGCCCGTCGTCGGTCTCATAGCCCTTGGCGATGTCGGCGTAGGGGACCTCTTCGCCGTCGATGCTGCACACGCGCTGGTACTTGATCCGGCCGCCGTCCTTGGCGTGAACCTGGCGGAAGGAGACGTCGTGACTCTCGGTCGCGGCGTACAGCTTCACCGGCACACTCACCAGGCCGAAGGACACAGCGCCTTTCCAGATGGCACGCATGTGGGGAAGCCCCTCCCTGATCTCGCCGGCATCGTCTATGGGTCAGGATGGACCCATGCGCCCGATGCTGGCTAGTCGAGGCACCACGGTACCCACTGGCGACGAGTGGGTGCACGAGGTGAAGTGGGACGGCATGCGCGTGCTCGCCGACGTCACGCCCGGATCGCTGAAGCTCCTGTCACGCAACGAGAACGACGTGACGGTCAGCTTCCCCGAGCTGTTCGGGCTCGCCTCCCTGAACCGTGACCTCCTCCTCGACGGAGAGATCGTCGCACTCGCCGACGGCATCCCGACCTTCGCCGCACTGGCCGACCGGATGCACGTGCGGAACGCGAGGAAGGCACAGGCGCTGGTGCTGAGCAACCCCGTGACGCTGATCGTCTTCGACGTGCTGCGCCTCGACGGGGAGGACCTCACCGGCGAGCCGCTGTGGGTACGACGCACGCGGCTGGAGTCTCTCGGGCTGAACGGGGTGCACTGGCAGGTACCGGCCACCTACGACGACGGGCGGATGCTTCTGGAGGCGACCGAACGGCAGGGCCTGGAGGGCGTGGTCAGCAAGAAGCGCAGCTCGCGCTACCACTTCGGGCGGCGCAGCAAGGACTGGCTGAAGTTCCCGAACCGACCGGTGCTGTCCTTCGTGGTGGGGGGCTGGCGCTTCGAGACCGACAGCGCCTCGCGGCTCGGCGCCGTGCTCGTCGGGGAGCCGACGCCGCAGGGCCTCAGCTACCGCGGCCGCGTCGGCAGTGGGATCGCCGGCCGTGAGGGACCGAGGCTGATGGAGATCCTCGCGCCGCTGCGGTCGGACACCTCGCCGTTCTGTGACGAGGTCCCGCGGATCGACGCCCTGGGCACGACGTGGCTGCGTCCCGAGGTGGTCGTCGACATCCAGTCGCTCGGTGTGACCCGGGGCGGTCGGCTGCGGCAGCCGTCGTACCAGGGTGTGCGGACCGACCTCGTGCCCGGTGACCTGTCCCCGGTCGACCTCGCGGAGGAGTGAACGACGTGCCGCAGCAGGATCAGCGGGTCGAGGTCGACGGCCGCACGCTGAAGATCAGCAGCCTCGACAAGGTGATGTACCCCGAGACCGGGACCACCAAGGCCGAGGTGCTCAGCTACTACGCCCAGGTGTCACCGGTGCTGCTGCCGCACCTCGCCGACCGGGCGGTGACCCGGATCAGGTGGCCGAACGGGACCGCGGAGGGCCGGTTCTTCGAGAAGAACCTGCCCTCGGGTGCGCCCGACTGGCTGCACTCGGTGTCCGTGCCGGCGCGCGCGTCAGGCGGTGGTGACACGATCACCTACCCGGTGGTCGACGACCTCGCCACGTTGACGTACCTGGCGAACCTCGGCTCGCTCGAGCTGCACGTCCACCAGTGGCGGGTCGGCCGCAACGGCCAACCGAAGAACCCGGACCGGCTGGTGATCGACCTGGACCCCGGTGCCCCGGCCGGCCTGCACGAGTGCTCTCGCGTGGCGCTGCTGGTCCGCGCCAAGCTCGACGATCTCGGTCTGCCGTCGGCTCCGGTGACCAGCGGCAGCAAGGGCCTGCACCTGTACGCCGCGCTGCCTGGGAGGAAGAACGCCGACGAGGTGCGGGACCTGGCCCAGGAGATCGCACAGGAGCTCTCCCGCGAGCACAAGGACCTGGTGCTGTGGAAGATGACCAAGTCGCTGCGGCCGGGCAAGGTGCTCCTGGACTGGAGCCAGAACACCCGGTCGAAGACCACGATCACGCCGTACTCGTTGCGGGGGAGGGATGCGCCGTACGTCGCGGCGCCGCGCACCTGGCGCGAGATCGAGGACGGCGCGAAGACCGACGGTGCCCTGCAGCAGTGCGACCTGGAGCAGGTGCTGCGCCGGATCGAGGAGAGCGGCGACATCTTCGGCGACCAGCTGACGTCCTGACGCAGAAGGCCCGCCGCTCCCGAGCAGCGGCGGGGCTCCAAATGGTCCGAACGGCAGACGACCGTCGTGCAGGTTCCCGCGCCTGGCCGCCTTCAAACTCCGGCCGTTTTCCACAGGGCTCGGCGACAGGGGTAGCAAAACCTCCCACTTGTGGGCGAGACTGCCGAATCGGACTGTCCGGACCGACCGGTGAAGGCGGGGGCCATGAGCCTGATCTATGCCGACTCCCACAGCGAGTTGGTGGACACGCTCGACCTGCAGCTGCGTGAGGCCGTACGTCGGGAGGGCATCGACCCTCAACGTGAGGCTGGACGCGTCCGTCGGATCGCGGAACAGGTCGTAGCCGAGCATGACCGGCGCAGCCTCACCGGTGCGGTGGTGCCCGTCGTCGGCCACGACGCAGTCGTCGATGAGCTGGTCTCGAGGGTGTCGGGGTTCGGAGCGCTGCAGCGCTATCTGGACGACCCGAGCATCGAGGAGATCTGGATCAACGACCCGAGCCGGGTGTTCGTCGCCCGTGCCGGTCGGCACGAGCTGACCAGCACCATCCTCAGCGCCGCGCAGGTGCAGGAGCTCGTCGAGCGGATGCTCAAGAGCAGCGGCCGGCGCGTGGACCTGTCGCAGCCGTTCGTGGACGCCATGCTGCCCGGCGGGCACCGGTTGCACGTGGTCCTCGACGGCATCTCCCGCGGCTTCAGCGCGGTCAACATCCGGAAGTTCGTGGTCCGCGCAGCACGGCTGCACGACCTGGTGGAGCTGGGGTCCCTCACCGAGCAGGCCGCCGCGTTCCTGGATGCGTCGGTGAAGGCCGGTCTCAACATCGTCGTCGCCGGCGGCACCCAGGCCGGCAAGACAACGCTGCTCAACTGCCTCGCGGCCAGCATCCCCGGCGGTGACCGGGTGATCTCGGCGGAAGAGGTCTTCGAGCTGCGCTTCAACCACCCGGACTGGGTAGCCATGCAGACCCGCCAGCAGGGGCTCGAGGGGACCGGTGAGATCCGGTTGCGGGACCTGGTCAGGGAGAGCCTGCGGATGCGGCCGTCCCGGGTGATCGTCGGCGAGGTGCGCGCCGAGGAGTGTCTCGACCTGTTGCTGGCGCTGAACTCCGGCCTACCCGGGATGGCCTCGTTGCACGCGAACAGCGCACGCGAGGCACTGGTCAAGATGTGCACCCTTCCGCTGCTCGCGGGCGAGAACATCTCCGCCCGCTTCGTCGTACCGACGGTCGCCGCCTCGGTCGACCTGGTCGTCCACCTCGGCATCGACAACGGCGGCGCGCGCGGGGTCAACGAGATCGTGGCCGTGCCCGGGCGGGTGGAGAACGACACGATCGAGACCGAGGTGGTCTTCGCACGGCAGGACGACCGGCTGGTGCGGGCGACCGGCATGCCGCCCCGCCCGGAGCGTTACGAACGCGCCGGCATCGACGTGCACGAGCTCCTGAACGGAGCCCGGTGACATGGGAGCGGTGGTCGGACTCGGCGTGGGCATCGGCCTGCTGCTCGTCTGGCTCGCCCTCGTCTCACCGAGGCAGGTCCGCATCGTCCCGACCGGACCGGGCCGGCTGACACGGCTGCTCGGTCGGGCCGGGCTGTCGGGTACGTCGCCCCGCGGCGTCCTGCTGGTATGTGCCGCTGCGGCCGTCGTGGTGGGTCTGGCGATCCAGCTCATCTCCCGCACCGCTCCGGTCGCAGTCGCGTTCGCCGCTATGTCCGGCTACCTGCCGGTGGCAGTCCTCCGGGGCCGGGCTCGCCGTCGACAGCGCGAGCTCGCGGAGGTGTGGCCCGAAGCGGTGGACAACCTGGCCTCGGCGGTGCGGGCAGGCATGTCGCTGCCGGAGGCGCTCGGCCAGCTCGGTGTCCGCGGACCGGAGCCCTTGCGTGACCCGTTCCTCTTGTTCGCCGCGGACTACCAGGTGACCGGTCGCTTCGGTGAGAGCCTCGACCGGCTCAAGGAGCGGCTCTCCGACCCGGTCGGCGACCGGGTCGTGGAGGGGCTGCGGGTGGCCCGTGAGGTCGGCGGTGGTGAGCTCGGCCGTCTGCTGCGGAGCCTGTCCGGTTACCTCCGCGAGGACGCGAGGACGCGGTCCGAGCTCGAGTCGCGCCAGGCGTGGACCGTCAACGGTGCGCGCCTCGCGGTCGCGGCGCCCTGGCTGTGCTGCTGATGCTGTGCTTCCAGCAGGAGGTGATCTCCCGCTACGCCTCGCCCGCAGGGGTCGTGGTGCTGGTGTTCGGGGCCGCAGCCTGTCTGCTGGCCTACCGGCTGATGGTGCGGATCGGCCGGCTGCCACAGGAACGGCGGGTGCTCTCATGAGTCTGGCGGTGTGGGGCGGGTTCCTCGGGGCTCTGTTCGGCTGTGGACTGCTGCTGGTCGCCGGTCGGGTGGCGGTGCTGCGGCGACCGTTGCTGAGCGTCCGGGTGCTTCCCTACGTGCGCGACCTGCCCCAGATCGGCCAGCGCCCCGAGCCGGGACCGGACGAACCGAGGTCCGCGGCCGCGGCACTGTTCGGGCCGATGCTCAGGTCCGCCGCCGACACCCTGGAGCGCGTCCTCGGCGGGACCGCATCGGTGCGTCGCCGGCTCGAGCGTGCCAACCTGCAGATCAGCGTGCACAGCTTTCGGATCGAGCAGGTCGTGTGGGGCCTGCTGAGCTTCGCGGTGGCGGCGGCGTTCGCGCTGATGATCGCCGTCCGGTCGCCGGGCAGGACCGTGCCGCTCCTGGTCCTCTGCGCGGTCGCCTTCGTGCTCGGCGTCCTGCTGCGCGAGAACCGCCTCACCGCGCAGGTGGTGGAGCGCGAGCGGCGGATCCTGGCGGAGTTCCCGACGGTGGCCGAGCTGTTGGCGCTGGCGGTGGCGGCGGGAGAGGGGCCGGTCTCCGCCCTCGACCGGGTCGTCGCCCGCTCCCACGGCGAGCTGTCGGCCGAACTGTCCCGGGTGCTCGCCGACATCCGCACGGGCACGCCGGTGTCGCGGGCGCTCGACGAGATGGCGAACCGCTCCGGACTGCCGGTGGTGGCCCGCTTCGCGGAGGGAATGGCGGTGGCGGTCGAGCGCGGCACGCCTTTGGCGGAGGTCCTGCACGCCCAGGCGGCTGATGTGCGCGAGGCCGGGCGGCGGCAGCTGATCGAGACCGGCGCGCGCAAGGAGATCTTCATGATGGTGCCGGTCGTGTTCCTGGTGCTGCCGGTCACCGTCCTGTTCGCGTTCTGGCCGGGCGTGGTCGGCCTACGGCTGGTGACTCCATGAGGCGAGGCAGGACAACCCGGCGACCGCCGGGTTCGGCGAAACGACTTCGAGGAGAGGCAAGAGGAGTGCGATGACTGATCTCTTTGTGTGCTGGCTGCTGGCGCTCACCCATGGCCGGGACCGGGCCAGTGAGCGCGGCGACGTGCCCGGCTGGGTGTTGATCACGGTGATGACTGCAGGGCTGGTTGCTGCGTTGTGGGCAGTCGCCGGGGATGCCCTGTCGACGATGCTGCGCGACGCGCTGAACTCGGTGTCGAGCTGACCGGTGCGTTCTGGCCGCACGCGTGACGACCACGGCTCCGCGGTCGTGGACTTCGTGCTCGTTCTGGTTGTCCTGATCCCGCTGTTCCTGGGCATCCTCCAGGTCGCGTTGGTGCTGCACGTCCGCAACACGCTGACGTCGGCCGCGTCGGAGGGTGCCCGGTACGCCGCCACGGTGGACCGACCACTCGACGCGGGGGTGGCACGGACCAGGCAGCAGATCGCCGGCGCGATCGCCGAACGGTTCGCCTCCGACGTGACCGTCTCGGCGGTCCAGGTGCGCGGTGCTCCCGGGGTGCGGGTCGACGTGGTTGCGGAGGTACCGCCGCTGGGTCTGTGGGGACCTGCCGTCGAGCTGTCCGTGTCGGGACACGCGATCGAAGAGGTGGCGCCGTGACCCCGGGCCGGGTCAGCTTCCGCACCGAGCGCGGAACCGCCCTCGTCGAGGTCACCTGGCTCTCCATCCTGCTGCTGGTGCCTCTGCTCTACATCGTGCTGGCCGTGTTCGAGGTGCAGCGTTCCGCGTTCGCGGTGACCACGGCTGCGCGGTCGGCCGGGCGGGCCTACGTGATGGCCCCCGACGAGGCGTCGGCCGCCGAGCGGGCCACGGCCGCGGCCGCCGTCGCGCTGGAGGACCAGGGCCTCGAGCCCGGCCGCGGTGGCCTGGAGCTCACCTGCCGACCGGACCCGACCAACTGCCTGGCTCCGGGCTCGGTCATCGACGTGGACGTCAGCTACCCGGTGCGGCTTCCACTGATGCCGGCGGCGCTGGGCGGAAACACCCCGAGCATCCGCGTCGAAGCGGTGCACAGCGTGCCCTACGGGACCTTTCGGGAGGACCGGTCGTGAGCACGGCCCGCGGACGGTTCCGACCGCGCGAGGCGTCGGGTCAGACCAGCCTGCTGATCATCGGCCTCGCCATCGTCGCGCTGATGATGGTCGCGGTGGTGGTCGATGCCTCGGCCGCCTACCTGCGCCGGCAGGCCATGGACTCGCTCGCCGACGGCGCAGCACTCGCGGCCGCGGACGGGGTGCAGGGCGAGCAGGTCTACGAGGGCGGGCTCGGCGAGCGGGCCACGATCGACCCCGCGGTCGCACACGCCTACGTCGCCGACTACCTGCAGGCTCTGCGAGCCCACCGCAGGTACCCGGGTCTGACCTACCAGGTGCAGGCGTCCGCGGAGGCGGTCGTGGTCCGGGTCAGCGCACCGCTCGACCTCCCACTCGCTGTGCCGGGGTGGCGCGGTCGCCCGGTGATCACCGGCACGGCCAGGTCCTTCGTCGTGGTGAGCGACTAGTCGGCCGAGGGTGATGAGGGCTATACCGAATAGTCACATCGGACTATTAGTTATCCGTATAAAACGGACAAAACGCCCCGCTTTGTTTGCCCACTTCTCAGAAGAGTGCTTTAGTTCGAAGGTGGTCGAGCAATAGTGCCACGCACGATCAATCAGAAGTAGAGGTAGCAACGGATGACCGCTACGCCCGAGCTTCAAGATCAAGACCTGCCCAATGCCGCTGCCGAAATCCCGTCCGTCGAGACCGTTCCTGAGGCCGACCGCAGCGAGATCACAGCCCGCCTGCTCGAACAGATCGGGAACACCGACGACGAGCTCGAGCAGAAGCGCCTTCGCGACGAGGTGGTGGTGCTCAACATGGGGGTCGCCCGCGCGATCGCTGCCCGCTACCGCGACCGCGGGATCGGCAAGGACGACCTCATGCAGGCCGCCTACGTCGGTCTGGTGAAGGCGGTCCAGGGCTTCGACCCGTCGTTCGAGCGCGACTTCCTCAGCTATGCGGTCCCGACGGTGACCGGTGAGGTGAAGCGCTACTTCCGAGACTACGGCTGGACGGTCCGTCCGCCTCGCAGGGTGCAGGAGCTGCAGGCGCAGATCTCCCGCGCCTCGAGCGAGCTGTCGCAGACCCTGCACCGGTCGCCGAAGCCGAGCGAGGTCGCTGAGTTCCTCAGCGTCGACGTGGACTCGGTCATCGAGGCGTTGGCCGCCGACGGCTGCTTCACCCCCGCCTCGCTCGACGTACCGGTCGGCGAGGACGGGTCCACCTCCCTGGGCGAGCTGCTCGGCGAGGACGACGCGGACCTGGGGCGGGCCGAGGCCCGCATCCTGCTGGCACCGGCCGTACGTCGGCTGGCTCCTCGTGACCGACGGATCCTCGAGCTGCGGTTCTTCCACGGCTGGACCCAGGAGCAGATCGCCGGCGACATCGGCGTAACCCAGATGCAGGTCTCCCGACTGCTCGCCCGGATCCTGTCCGACCTCCGCGCGGAGCTGTCCTGAACCAACCCTGAGCCGGGGGAGCAGCCGCCCATCCCCTCAGCGGCAGCTTCCCCGGCATCATCCTTCCGGCGGCCCGGGTGACGATCACCCCGGGCCGCTGTTCGACGTTCTGCCCGGCCGGCGCTGGCGTGGGCTCATTCAGTCGCAAAAGCAGGAGATTCTCGAGAAGACGGTGCCGTTGCGTCTGACTCGCGACGTGGGCCGGAGTTGTGTGCTCGGTCAGGGCGGTGATCTGCGAGGCGGGTGAGCGCTTCGGCCACGGGCACCAGGCGCCCACAGGGCTCGGCGGCCCATGGTTTGTGACAGGAAGCATCCCGGGACTGCCCCAGAACATGCCTCTTGTCACGTCGTACCGTCCGCGGAAGCGCGGGACAAGGCTCATTCAGTCGCAAAAGCAGGAGA
Source organism: Nocardioidaceae bacterium (assembly GCA_025966335.1). Classification (GTDB taxonomy): domain Bacteria; phylum Actinomycetota; class Actinomycetes; order Propionibacteriales; family Nocardioidaceae; genus Nocardioides_C. Next base: position 4,342 of record JAICRS010000031.1, on the reverse strand, counting down.
TTCTCGAGAAGACGCTGCCGTTGCGACTGACTCGCGAGGTGGGCCGGAGCTGGTGCGCGGGCCGGACCCTCGTGCTGGGCGGGCCGTTGGACCCGATCGTGCGTCGTGGGTCGTGCGGGTTGTTTGTCGGGTGCACCTCGTGGGCACCACCCAGGCGTACGGCTGACATCCACGAGAGGAAGACATGCGCGCCACGCTGATCAACTGCACCCTCAAGCCCTCCCCGGAGGAGTCGAACACCCAGAAGCTGGCCGACCATGTCTTGGACGCGCTGCGGCAGCGCGGCGTGGAGTCGGACGTGTTCCGGCTGGTCGACATGCAGATCCCTGCGGGGGTCAAGACCGACATGGGTGGCGGAGACGAGTGGCCGCGGGTGCACGAGTCGATCAGCGCATCCGACATCTTCATCGTGGCCACTCCGACCTGGGTGGCCCATCCGAGCTCGATGGCGCAGCGAGCGCTCGAGCGGTTGGACGCGATGATCTCCGAGACCGACGACGAGAGCCGTCCGGTCGCCTACAACAAGGTGGCCGGAGTGATCGTCACCGGTAACGAGGACGGGGCGCACCACGTCATCGCGGACGTCGCCCAGGGGTTGATCGACATCGGCTTCACGGTGCCCGGGCAGGCCTGGACCTACTGGAACAAGGGGCCGGGTCCGGGCCCCAGCTACAGCCAGACCGACGACGGGCACGACTGGTCCCAGAAGACCGGTCGGGCGATGGCCGCCAACCTCGTCACCGTCGCCCAGGCACTCGCGACGACACCACTGCAGGCGCCTCCGGACTGACCCCCGGCAGACGCCCCGGCAGACATGGTCGTCCCGTCGGGCCGACTGCGTGAGCGGCCCGACGGGATCGCGGCGCTAGGTACCCCACGGGGGTGTTCCCAAACGCCGGTTTCCGAGCCCCTGCTCACGGCCGGCGAGCGGTCATCGGCGCCGGGCGACGAGCGGCGTCCCGGCCCACAGCGCCGCGAAGAACACCAACGAGACGCCGCCCGCGATGTGCGCCAGCGTCCGGTTGGTGACGAGGTCGAACACCAGCCAGACCACACCTGAGGTGGTCATCGCCAGGGCAAGCAGGCCGGCCCGGGCGGCGTGGTTCGCCGCCTCGACGATCCACCGACGCTCGCCCTGCCGGAACAGGGCACGGTGGAAGGCGACCGGGCCGATGATCAGCCCGGTGGCGATCACCGACCCGCAGAGGATCGCCAGGTAGACGTACCGCTGCAGGTCGCCGAGGTCCTGGAACCGGCTGGTGAACGGCAGGGTGAGCAGGAAGCCGGTGAGAATCTGCACGCCGGTCTGCGTCACGCGCAGCTCCTGGAGGAGCTCGTTCAGGTTCCGGGTGAGCATCTCCTCCTCGGTCTCCTGGCCGAGGCCGTAGGGCTGATCGCTGCTCGTGGGCATGGCGCCTCCTGGGTGGTCTGCGTAGAGAGTGCCAGATCCCGATTGGGACCGTCGCCGCGCGGGTAAGAGAGCCTTATGTCACCGACCCGAAGGAGCCGGAGTTGACCAACGTCGTCGACCTGATCATGCAGGACCACCGCGAGGTCGAGCGGTTGTTCGAGGAGCTGAGGAGCGATCCCGACAAGCGTCCGACGCTGCTGCCCACCCTGACCACGCTGCTGGTCGCGCACAGCCGCGCCGAGGAAGCGGAGGTCTACCCGGCGGCACGCGACGAGGCCGGCGCCGCCGAGGACGTCGAGCACAGCCAGAAGGAGCACCTGGCCGCGGAGCAGGTCCTCGAGCGGCTGGCTGCGGCCGACCCCCTTTCGACGGAGTTCGACTCGACGCTGCAGGAACTCGTCGCTGCCGTGACCCATCACGTCGAGGAGGAGGAGAAGACGGTGCTTCCCGGCATGCGTCAGAACCTCGACGAGAAGCGGCTGGCCGACCTGGGCGAGGCGTTCCTGGCCAGTCGCCGGGAGCACCTCGGCGAGCAACCTGGTGAGAAGACGAAGGAAGAGATGCTCCAGCAGGCGGACATGGCCGGCATCGACGGTGCATCCGGAATGAGCAAGGACGAGCTGAAGAAGGCTCTCGAGAAGAACGCGGAGATGTGATCACGATGAGCAAGCTGATGATTCTCGCGGCCGGCGCGGCCGGCTACGTCCTGGGCGCGAAGGCCGGACGGAACCGCTACGACCAGATCGCGGAGCAGGCGCGCAAGCTGCGCAGCAACCCCACCGTGCAGCAGAAGGTGAGCGAAGCCCGGCACGTCGCCAAGGACGCCGCGACCAGTGCGGCCAGCACGGCGGCGGACAAGGTGCGTCGTCACGACGGTGGAGCCGACCAGACGACGTCGACCACCTCGTCCACACAGGTCCCGGGGACGCCGACCAACGGGTTCGGGCGCGGCGACGAGGGGGTCTGAGACCCGCGGCCGGTCGGCGTTGGGTGACCGGGCGACGAGTCGCGTAACCTTCCTCTCGTGGCAGGCCCCGACTTCGAAACCCAGATCAAGCAGCTCCGAGCGACGATGCACACGATCGAGCAGGTGCTCGACGTCGATGCCATGCGCCGCGAGATCGCCGACCTGGGCGAGCAGGTGGCGGTGCCCGACCTCTGGGACGACCAGGCAAACGCGCAACGGGTGACCGGGAGGCTGTCCGCGCTCCAGGGTGAGCTCGCCCGGTTCAGCAACCTGCACGACCGGATCGAGGATCTGGGCGTGCTCATGGAGCTGGCCCAGGAGGAGAGTGACGCGGACTCGCGGGTCGAGGCCGAGAACGAGATGCGCAAGGTCACCAAGGCCGTCGAGCAGCTCGAGGTCCGCACGCTCCTGTCCGGCGAGTTCGACGCGCGTGAGGCGCTGGTCACCATCCGGTCCGGCGCGGGCGGTGTCGACGCCGCGGACTTCGCCGAGATGCTGATGCGGATGTACACCCGGTGGGCTGAGCGGAACAACTACTCGGTCGAGGTGTTCGACACCTCCTACGCCGAGGAGGCCGGCCTGAAGTCGGCAACCTTCGCGATCCATGCCCCCTACGGCTACGGCACGCTGTCCGTCGAGGCGGGTACCCACCGGCTGGTCCGGATCAGCCCGTTCGACAACCAGGGTCGCCGACAGACCTCCTTCGCGGCGGTCGAGGTGGTTCCGGTCCTCGAGCAGACCGATGAGATCGAGATCCCCGAGGAGGAGATCCGGATCGACGTCTACCGCTCCTCGGGCCCCGGCGGGCAGTCGGTGAACACCACGGACTCAGCGGTGCGACTGACCCATGTCCCGACCGGCACGGTGGTCAGCTGCCAGAACGAGAAGAGCCAGCTGCAGAACAAGGCGAGCGCGATGGTGATCCTCAAGGCCAAGCTGCTCGCCCTGAAGAAGGCTGAGGAGCGCGCGCAGCTCGACGAGCTGCGCGGCGACGTACAGGGCTCCTGGGGTGACCAGATGCGCAACTACGTGCTGCACCCGTACCAGCTCGTGAAGGACCTCCGCACCGAGTACGAGACCGGCAACCCGCAGGCCGTCTTCGACGGGGAGATCGATGCGTTCCTCGAGGCCGGGATCCGGTGGCGCCGCGGCGCGGACAAGGCAGCGAGCTAGCACGACGAAACACCGACCGGCCCGGTGTGTTAGGGACGCTCAGGTTCGTCACCTAGACTCCACTGTTGGTCGGATGCTGTGTCGCCACGTGGTGTGCCCAGCATTAATCTCCCTGTCCCCAAGCCCGGCCACCCCACGCCTGTGATTCGGTTCGAGAGTGTGTCCAAGACGTATGCCGGCCAGAGCCGTGCTGCGCTCGACGACGTGAGCGTCGAGATCGAGAAGGGCGAGTTCGTCTTCCTCGTGGGGGCTTCCGGGTCCGGCAAGTCCACCTTCCTCAGGCTGGTCCTGCGCGAGGCCCGTCCCACGCGCGGCAACGTCTACGTCGCGGGCAAGGAGATCAACCGGTTGGCTGGGTGGAAGGTGCCCGGCCTGCGCAGGCAGATCGGCACGGTGTTCCAGGACTTCCGGCTGCTGCCGAACAAGACCGTCGCCGAGAACGTGGCATTCGCCCTCCAGGTGATCGGCAAGCCGCGCAGCCACATCACCAAGGTCGTCCCGGAGACCCTCGAGCTGGTCGGGCTGGAGGGCAAGGGCGCCCGGATGCCCGACGAGCTCTCCGGAGGCGAGCAGCAGGGGGTGGCGATGGCCCGCGCGTTCGTGAACCGGCCGATGATCCTGATCGCCGACGAGCCGACGGGAAACCTGGACCCGACCACCTCGGTGGGCATCATGAAGCTGCTGGACCGGATCAACCGGACCGGCACCACGGTGCTGATGGCGACCCACGACGCCGGCATCGTCGACCAGATGCGCAAGCGCGTGATCGAACTGTCCAACGGCCACGTGGT
>JAICRS010000332.1 GCA_025966335.1 Nocardioidaceae bacterium | reverse complement strand
GTTCACGAAACCGGTCCGGGTCGACCCCAAGACGCTGCTCCCGCCGGTGACCCTCTACATCCACCTGTCCGAGCAGTCGTTCCGCGACTCGACGAAGGGCGTAGCCCGGTTCGAAGGTGTCGGACCGATCACCGTCTCGCACGTCCAGAAGTTCCTCGGTGACGGCTGCGCGGTGACGGTCAAGCAGGTGATCGATCCGGCCGGACTGAGGCCGGTCGATGCGTACGAGACGCCCGACCCGATCCGGGAGGCGCTCTACCTCAAGAGCCCGGCCTGCGTCTTCCCGTGGACAGTCAACCTGAGCCGCCGCAAGGACGCCGAGCACACGGTGCCCTACGTCGATCCCGACCACGGTGGGCCGCCCGGGCAGACCAGGCTCGACAACCTCGCGTTGATGGGAAGGTTCCCGCACCGGTTGAAGACGCATGGCCGGTGGCGCCTGAAACAACCCGAGCCGGGAATGTTCCTCTGGCGTTCGCCGCACGGCTGGATCTTCCTGGTGAACAACGTCGGGACCCACCACCTCGGCAACAACCCGACCGCCCAAGCGTTCTGGGACAGTGCCGCCTACACGAAGACCCGAGCTGGCCCGGGTCGTGAGTCGGCCGGTGCCTGCCAGGAGCTGGAGCTGATCGAGGCGGACGTCGTGATCGAGTACGAGCCGGTCGGCCACACGGCCTGAGCGGTCCCCCGATCGCGCCCACGGGCTGGCGCGATTCGGGGCGCCGAAGCGGTGAGACGTAGGCTTGGACGGTGACGATCCCGGATCTGAAGACGCTCCACTCGCTCGGTGCCGCCCAGCAGCCGCAGTGGCCTGACCCGGCTGCCCTCGACGCTGCGGTCGGCAAGCTTCGCAGCGTGCCACCGCTGGTGTTCGCCGGTGAGTGTGACGAGCTGAAGGAGAAGCTGGCCGCGGTCGCTCGCGGCGAGGCGTTCCTGCTGCAGGGCGGTGACTGCGCCGAGACCTTCGACGGGGTGACGGCTGACAACGTGCGCAACAAGCTGCGGGTCCTGCTGCAGATGGCGGTCGTGCTGACCTACGCAGCGTCCGTCCCGGTGGTCAAGCTGGGTCGGCTCGCCGGTCAGTACGCCAAGCCACGGTCGTCGGACACCGAGACCCGCGACGGGGTGACGCTCCCGGCGTACCGCGGTGACGCCGTGAACGGGTTTGAGTTCACTGAGGAGTCGCGGGTACCGGACCCGCAGCGGCTGGTCGAGGTCTACCACTCCTCGGCGTCCACGCTGAACCTGGTCCGGGCGTTCACCACCGGCGGTTACGCCGACCTGCGCCAGGTGCACACCTGGAACACCGACTTCGTCCGGTCCTCGCCGGTCGGCCGCCGCTACGAGCAGGTGGCCCGCGAGATCGACCGGGCGCTGACGTTCATGAACGCGATCGGCGCCGACCCCGACGAGTTCCACCGGGTCGACTTCCACTCCAGCCACGAGGCGCTGGTGCTGGAGTACGAGCACGCGCTGACGCGGATCGACTCCCGCACGCAGCAGCCGTACGACGTGTCCAGTCACTTCGTCTGGATCGGGGAACGGACCCGTCAGCTGGACGGCGCCCATGTCGAGCTGCTCAGCAAGATCAAGAACCCGATCGGGGTCAAGCTGGGCCCGACCACCTCGCCCGACGACGCGATCGCGCTCGCGAACAAGCTGAACCCGGACAACGAGCCGGGCCGGCTCACGTTCATCACCCGGATGGGAGCGGGCAAGATCCGCGACATCCTGCCGAACCTGGTCGAGAAGGTCACCGCCGCCGGGGTCCAGGTCGCCTGGGTCTGCGACCCGATGCACGGCAACACCTTCGAGGCTTCCTCGGGCTACAAGACCCGCCGGTTCGACGACGTGATCCACGAGGTGCAGGGCTTCTTCGACGTGCACCGTGCGCTCGGCACCTGGCCCGGCGGCGTCCACATCGAGCTCACCGGCGACGACGTGACCGAGTGCGTCGGCGGTGGCGAGGCGCTGGCCGAGATGGACCTCGGCAACCGCTACGAGTCGGTGTGCGACCCGCGGCTGAACCGGGTCCAGTCGCTGGAGCTGGCGTTCCTGGTGGCGGAGATGCTGCGCAACGCACAGACGGCCGACGCCTCCACTGCGCCCGCCGCGGGAATCACGGTGACGAGGGGCACCGCGTGATCGACCTGCGCAGCGACACCGTCACCCGACCCACCGACGGGATGCGCGCGGCGATGGCGCGTGCCGACGTCGGCGACGACGTGTACGGCGAGGACCCGACCGTCCGTGCCCTCGAGGAGCGGGTCGCCGGCCTGTTCGGCCACGAGGCGGCCCTGTTCACGCCGACTGGGTCGATGGCCAACGTGCTCGCGGTGCGGTCGCTGGTCGGCGTCGGGCAGGAGGTGCTCTGCGAGTCCTCCGCGCACATCGCCCGCGCCGAGCTCGGCGCCCATGC
>JAICRS010000120.1 GCA_025966335.1 Nocardioidaceae bacterium | reverse complement strand
CGTTCGGTCCCAAATGGCTGCCGCAGGGCTCGGGCAAGAGCCGTTTGGGACCGAACGCGACTGGCCGGCGCTCCGGGCCAGGCCGACGGACCGCACTTTCAGCAGCACCGTGCTGAAACCGGTTCGCAAGACATGAGGGCGTTTCGTACACTGCTCCCACTGCGTTGACGGAGACGAGTAGCCGCCGACCGGTGGAGCACAGAGAGACGCCCATCCCGTAACAGGGTGCTGAGAGGGCGGAGTCCACCCCGGCGACGAAGACACTCCCGAGCATGCGTGATGAATGAGGTCGGCCCCGTCCCGGGACCGACGAAGGTGTGGTGGCACAGCGAAATCCCCCGTCGCCCACACCTCCTGGGGTCATACCAGGAGGTGAAACCAATGCAACGCACTCTTGCCAGTCAGCTGGCACAAGTCCCACCGGGCGAGACCGCGAAGGTCGAGGGCTGGATCCATCGCCGCCGCGCTCTCGCGGCAGTCACGTTCGTCGTGATCCGTGACCGCAGCGGCCTGGCCCAGGTCGTGGTCAAGGACCCGCAGACGGTCGAGCAGGTTGCCGGGATGGGTGAGGAGACCGTCGTCGAAGTCGCCGGCACCGTCATCGCCAACCCGTCGGCGCCAGGCGGGTTCGAGCTGGTCGACCCGACGTTCGAGCTGCTGAGCGAGCCGGCGCACACGCCGCCCGTCGAGCTGTGGCGACCCACCATGTCGGCCGGTCTTCCGACGCTGCTCGACAACGCGCCGGTGACACTGCGGCACCCGCGGAGCAAGGCCAGCTGGATGCTGGCGTCGGCGAGCATGCAGGGATTCCGGCGCGCCCTCACCGAGGAGGGGTTCACCGAGATCCAGACCCCGAAGATCGTCGGCACCAGCACCGAGTCGGGCGCGAACGTGTTCACCGTCGACTACTTCGGCCAGCAGGCGTACCTGGCGCAGTCGCCCCAGCTCTACAAGCAGACGCTGGTCGGGGTGTTCGAGCGGGTCTTCGAGGTCGGCCCGGTGTTCCGCGCGGAGCCCCATGACACCGTGCGACACATCGCGGAGTACGTCTCCCTCGACGCGGAGCTGGGATTCATCGAGGACCACAGGGACGTGCTCGCCGTACTCCGCACAGCGGTCGACGGCATGCTCACCGCCATCGCCGAGCTGGCCCCCGCGGCGGTCGACCTGCTCGCAGTCGAGCTGCCGACTGTTCCCGACCAGATCCCGGTGATCCACTTCGCCGACGCCCTCAAGCTGGTCGGTGCGCCCGAGGACGAGCCGGACCTGGCCCCGGCCCATGAGCGGGCGTTGAGTGCCTGGGCGATCGCGGAGCACGGCAGCGAGTTCCTCGCGGTCGAGGGCTACCCGATGCGGAAGCGGCCGTTCTACACCCACCCGCAGCCCGATGACCCGCGCTGGTCGAACTCGTTCGACCTGCTGTTCCGGGGACTTGAGCTGACCACGGGTGGGCAGCGGCTGCACCGGTACACCGACTACCAGGCGGCACTGGCGGCGACCGGTCAGTCGGAGGAGCCGTACGCCGGGTACCTGCAGGCGTTCAAGCACGGGATGCCGCCGCACGGCGGGTTCGCGATCGGGCTCGAGCGCTGGGTGGCCCGGCTGACCGGCGCGGAGAACATCCGTTCGGCCCGGCTGTTCCCCCGCGACCTGAACCGGCTGATGCCGTAGCGGTGGCCCAGGGCGCGCGATTGGCCACCCGTCGATCGGGTATGAATGAGGGTATGACCCTCACGAGACTGATCGCGCGCCCCATGCTCTCCTCGATGTTCATCGCCGGAGGAGTCAACTCCCTCAGGAACACCGAGCAGGCCGCCCAGGCCGCGAAGCCCGTCACCGACAAGGTCGTGCCGATGGTGCAGCAGGCGGCACCGAACGCGCCCATCCCCACCAGTCCCAAGACGTGGGTGCGGATCAACGCCGGAGTGCACATCCTCGCCGGCCTCGCCCTGGCCACCGGTCGGGCACCACGCCTCTCCTCCTTCGCACTGGCCGCCAGCCTGGTGCCGACCACGTACGCCGGCCACGCGTTCTGGGAGGCCAACGACCCGGAGACCAAGTCCAGCCAGCGGATCCACTTCTTCAAGAACCTGTCGATGATGGGCGGCCTGCTGCTCGCCTCCGTCGACACCGCAGGGAAGCCGGGTGTCGCGTGGCGCGTCAAGCACGCCGCAACCGATGCCCGCCGTGAGGCCCGACACATGGGCAAGGCGGCACGTCGCGAGGCCAAGTTCGCCACGAAGAGCGTTCGCGGCTGACCGAGCCGGCAACCCTGCCCGGGCCGGCCGCCCGGACGGCGAGCACCACGCAGTCAGCATGAGCGCTGCCGATACGCTCGTCGCGATGACTGAGCCACAGCCGAGCGACCCCTGGCCCGCGCCGCACGCGACCGCGCCCGTGCGCGCGACGCTGTCGCTGCCCGGCTCCAAGTCGCTCACCAACCGCGCGCTCGTGCTCGCTGCCCTGTCCGACGGACCGAGCACCGTACGCCGCGCCCTCCGCTCGCGTGACACCGAGCTGATGGCCGCCGCCCTCACCCGGCTCGGGGCCGACGTGGACACCTCGCGCGACGACTGGCGGGTCACGCCGGGCCACCTCACCGGTCCGGCCGCCGTCGACTGTGGCCTGGCGGGCACCGTGATGCGGTTCGTGCCGCCGGTGGCCGCGCTCGCCGACGGCCCGGTGACCTTCGACGGCGACCCGCACGCCCGGATCCGCCCGATGGGTGAGGTGCTGCAGGGGCTTCGTGGCCTCGGGGTGACCATCGTCGACGAGGACCGGGGCACCCTGCCGTTCACCGTCCGCGGCGGCGGCACGGTGCGCGGCGGCACGGTCACGATCGACGCCTCCGCCTCGAGCCAGTTCATCTCGGCGCTGCTGCTCGCCGGAGCGAGGTACGACGAGGGGGTCGATGTCCGCCACGACGGGAAACCGGTCCCGTCCTTGCCGCACATCGACATGACCGTCGACCAGCTGCGGCTGCACGGGGTAGAGGTCGACGACACGGACGCGAACCGGTGGCGGGTGCTGCCCGGAACGGTCCGCGCGGTCGACGTACCCATCGAGCCGGACCTGTCCAACGCCGCCCCGTTCCTCGCCGCGGCACTGGTCACCGGAGGCGAGGTTACCGTCCGCGACTGGCCGCACGCGACCACCCAGGCCGGGGACGCATTGCGGGAGATCGTCACGCTGATGGGCGCCCGCGCCACCCTCACCGACGACGGCCTGACCGTGACCGGCACCGGTGAGATCGACGGCATCGACTACGACCTGCACGACGTCGGCGAGCTGACCCCGGTGGTCGCGGCCCTGTGCGTGCTGGCCGGCTCACCGTCGAACCTGCGCGGGATCGCGCACATCCGCGGGCACGAGACGGACCGGCTCAAGGCTCTGGCCGACGAGTTCAACGGTCTCGGCGGCGACGTCACCGAGGCCGAGGACGGGCTCAGCATCCGCCCCTCGACGCTGCACGGCGGCGTGTTCCACACCTACGCCGACCACCGGATCGCGCACGCAGCGGTGGTCATCGGACTCGCGGTCGAGGACCTGCGGGTCGAGAACATCGCGACCACGTCGAAGACCTTCCCGGACTTCCCCGACGCCTGGTCGAGGCTGCTGTAGATGCCGAGCCGCAACTACGCCGAGTACGCCGACGACGGCCGGTTCGACCGCCCTCGACGCAGCACCCGGCCACGGACCAAGGACCGGCCCAGCTACGACGATGCGGTCACCGCCATGGTGGTCACCGTCGACCGCGGGCGGCTCACCTGCCTGATCGAGGCCGAGGGCGAGGACCGGCTGGTGATGGCGATGAAGTCACGACCGCTGGGCCGCAAGGGCGTGGTCGTCGGCGACCGGGTGCGGGTGGTCGGCGACGTGTCCGGGACCGAGGGCTCGCTGGCGCGGATCGTGGAGGTCGAGGAACGACGCACCGTGCTCCGTCGTACCGCCGATGACGACGACCCGGTCGAACGGGTGATCGTTGCGAACGCCGACCAGCTCGTGGTGGTGGCCGCGCTCGCCGACCCGGAACCGCGGCCCCGGCTGATCGACCGGGCACTGGTGGCCGCGTTCGACGCCGGACTGGAGCCGCTGCTCTGCCTGACCAAGCCGGACCTCGCCGACCCGGAGACGCTGCTGTCGATCTACCGCCCGCTCGGCGTGCCCTACGTGGTGACCCGACGCGGCGAGGAGCTCGCCGACATCCGCGAACGGCTCGACGGCCGGATCAGCGTGCTCGTCGGGCACAGCGGCGTCGGCAAGTCGACGCTGGTCAACGGACTGGTGCCGGGCACGGACCGGGCGATCGGGCACGTGAACGCGGTGACCGGCCGCGGCCGGCACACGTCGACCTCGGCGTTGATGCTGCGGCTGCCGGCCATCGACGGGATGCGCGGCGGGTGGATCGTGGACACCCCCGGGATCCGGTCGTTCGGGCTGGCGCACGTGGACTCCACCGACCTGATCGGAGCCTTCCCCGATCTGGAGGCACTGACCACGGACTGTCCCCGCGGCTGCACGCACGGCGAGTCGGAGCCGGAGTGCGGCCTCGACGACGCGGTCGCCGACGGGCGCACCGAACGGGCGCGGGTGGACTCGTTCCGGCGGCTGCTGGCCAGTCGCGAACGCGCCGAGGGCGACTAGCACAGGACCCGCTCAGCCCCAGACGGCGCGGGCCCCGGCGTCCCCGGTGAGCACGGTCAGCACGATGATGCCGACCGCGGCCAGCACCAGCACCACCGGAAGCACCTTGTCCGCCACCGACAACCGGCTCTCCTGGGCACCGCGACCGCTGGCCAGCGCGGAGGTCCCCGGCAGCGACCACGCGCCGACCAGGACCAGGACCGCGAACGGGATGCTCAGCTGGAACAGCAGGTCGCCCCGTTCCTCGTGCGTCTCCAGCTGCTCGGCGAGCTGCTCGGACTCCAGCAGGAACGGCCGCGCCTCGAGCAGCGCCTCACCGGACTGCGTGGAGAGCAACGCCAGCGCCACCACGGCGACCGAGGCCAGCGCCGTCGGCCACCTGGTCAGCCAGCGCCAGCCCGGCAGCACGGCGAACGCGATCACCAGCAGCGCCGACAGCGGGATCAGCACGACGGTGGCGTGCACCACCAGGGCGTGGAGGGGAAGACCGCCGATTTCCATCTCCACAGGCTAGCCGTACCGCTTGAGGCTTAAACCGTTCTCGGGCGAATCGGCGGTCAGTTCGTGACCCGGTTCGGCCCCGCCCGCCGGGAACCCGGACCGAGCGGGGCATAGCCTGTGACCATGCCGACGAACTTCACCGACGACCTGCGCCTGGCCCACGTGCTGGCCGACGACGCCGACTCGCTGACCATGAGCAGGTTCAAGGCGATCGACCTGCACGTGGTGAACAAGCCGGACCTCACCCCGGTCAGCGACGCCGACAAGTCCGTGGAGGAAGGCATCCGCCGCACCCTCTCGCGGGCCCGTCCGCGGGACGCGGTGCTCGGCGAGGAGATGGGCGTGACCGGGCACAGCCAGCGACGCTGGGTGGTCGACCCGATCGACGGCACGAAGAACTTCGTCCGCGGCGTGCCGGTGTGGGCGACGCTGATCGCGCTGGTCGTCGACGAGGAGGTGGTCGTCGGCTGTGTCTCCGCGCCCCAGCTCAACCGCCGCTGGTGGGCCTCGAAGGACCACGGAGCGTGGACCGGGCGGTCCCTGCTCAAGGCCACCGAGTGCCGGGTCTCGGACGTGAACCGGCTCGAGGACGCGTCCCTGTCCTACTCCTCGCTGACCGGCTGGGACGAGCGCGACCGTCTCGACGACTTCCTCGCCCTGTCGCGTCGGTGCTGGCGGACCCGGGCGTACGGCGACTTCTGGTCCTACATGCTGGTTGCCGAAGGGGCGGTGGACCTGGCCGCCGAGCCCGAGCTCGAGGTCTACGACATGGCGGCCCTCGACGTGATCGTCCGCGAGGCCGGCGGGTCGTTCACCTCCCTGGACGGCACCCCCGGGCCACTCGGCGGCAACGCGCTGGCCAGCAACGGCCGACTCCACGACCAGGCGCTGGCCTTCCTCGGGTCGCTGCCCGACGACGAGGACGACCCCGACGTGGCCCCGCGGCCCGGCGGGTCGCTGCACGACCTCAGCGCACGTCGACGGAGCCAGGCTGCGGATGCCCCGTCAACGGATCCGGCGCCGGACCCCGGGGCCGACCTCGACTGAACGCCCGCAACAGGTAGGGCGCAGCGAGCAACGCGGCCAGGTCGAACCAGCCGTAGCCGCCCGCGGCACCCGAGGGCGGGTTCCCGATCGAGACCCAGCCGGTCGGGTCCTGCGCCTGCCACGTCCAGGTGCCCAGCTCGGTCCCGAGCAGCTCCAGATAGCTGACCACGACGAACGCTCCGACGTACACGCCCTTGGACGGACCCCAGAGCAAGAAGCACACCAGGCACGCGTACCAGAACGCGCCGAGCGCGTCGGCCCGTTCGGCCAGGAACAGCCCGTAGCCGGCCCATGCGCCGCCGACCACGAGCACACCGGTGAGGCAGGCGCGCATCCGCCGCTCGACGAACGGCGTGTGTCCCAGCGCGAACGCCGACAGGTAGACCAGGCCGTGCCCGGGCGGGACGTACATCGGCACGTTGTCGAACCGGTACAGGTACACCTCGAGCGTCGGGCTGAAGATGTACTCCACCAGCGTCGCGAACGCCACCACCACGCCGGTCTGCACCCGAACCACCGGACTGACCCGACGCAGGGCCAGCACCAGCACCGCCCAGGTCCCGACGCCCAGACCGCGCTGCAACCACAGGCCGCCGTCCGCATCGAGCCACAGCACCACCGAGAGCCAGCCCATCATCACGATGCAGGCGGTCGCCCCGATCCGGTTGCCGTCGTTCACGGGCTCCATCCAAGCAGGTGGATCCCTACCGCCGGAGAACAATCCGGACTAGCCTTCCCTCAACTGCTCGACCCTTCGACGTGGGAGGTAGTTCCATGCGGATCAACGAGGTGCTCGCCGGCAAGTCGAGCCGCGAGGTGGTCACCATCAGCCCGGACGCGACCGTGCGGGAGCTCCTCGGCCTGCTGGCGCGGCACAACGTCGGTGCGTTGATCGTCAGCGCGGACGGCTCGACCGTCGATGGCATCGTCTCCGAGCGCGACGTGGTCCGGCGCCTGCACGAGGACGAGTCCGTGCTGAGCTCGCCGGTCTCGGCGATCATGACCATCGAGGTGCACACCTGCGAGGGGCACCACCCGGTGACCGACCTGATGCAGGTGATGACCGAGCAGCGGATCCGGCACGTACCCGTGGTCAAGGACGGTGCCCTGACCGGCATCATCAGCATCGGCGACGTGGTGAAGAGCCGGATGAGCGAGCTCGAGTTCGAGCGCGACCAGCTCGACTCCTACGTCCACACCGCCCAGAGCTGATCCAGCCGACCGACCCTGAAGGGGGCACCGTCCCGTGACGTCGCACCAGCCCGAGAAGCCCGAGATCGACTTCCCCGCCGCTCCCCCGCCGAACGACCTCGAGGTCACCGACGTCAGCACCGGCGACGGCGCCGAGGCGACCGCGGGCAAGACCGTGTCGGTGCACTACGTCGGCGTGGCCCACTCGACCGGTGAGGAGTTCGACGCCTCCTACAACCGCGGCGAGCCGCTGTCGTTCCGGCTCGGCACCGGCCAGGTCATCTCCGGCTGGGACCAGGGTGTGCAGGGCATGAAGGTCGGCGGACGGCGTCAGCTGGTGATCCCGCCGCACCTCGGGTACGGCGACCGTGGCGCCGGCGGCGTGATCAAGCCGGGCGAGACCCTGATCTTCGTGGTGGACCTGCTCGACGTCCGCTGACTTGTCAGACGCTGCGGTTGCTATAGCGCGCACAGCGTCTGACAACTCGGGGTTCAGCTGACGCGGACCGCCTCCTGGTCGATGCTGACCACGTCGCCCTTGACCAGCTGGCGTCCCCGCCGGGTCTCCATCTCGCCGTTGACGAACACCAGGCCCTGCATCAGCAGCGGCTTGGCGTCGGCCCCGGCGTCGACGAGGTCGGCAAGCTTGAGGAACTGGCCGAGCCGGATGGACTGCTCGCGGATCTCGACGTCGCGCGGCTCGGGCACGTGTGCCATCCCCTCGCTCAGAAGTCGAAGAGGTCGCCGAGGAACGACTCCTTCTTCCGCTTCTTGTACTGGCCGCTGTCGCGACGGCGGTCGTCGTACGACTGCGGCGGGTACGACGGGCGCCCCGACCGGTCATCGTCGTACGACGGGCGGCGCGAGCGGTCATCGTCGTACGACGGAGCGGGTGCCTGCGGCTGCGAGGCCGGCGCCACCGTCATCGACCGCTCGATGAGCTTGTCGAGCTCACCACGGTCGAGCCAGACACCTCGACACTGCGGGCAGTAGTCGATCTCGATGCCTTGCCGGTCGGTCATCTGCAGGACGGTCTCGTCCACGGGACACTTCATGGGCACCAACCTATGCGCACCGGCCAACCGTGCGCAGCCCGACCACGCACGGGTCAGTCGACCAGGACGCTCACGGTGTGGATCAGCAGGCCGACCAGGCCACCGACGATCGTGCCGTTGATCCGGATGAACTGCAGGTCGCGCCCGACGTGGAGCTCGATCTTCCGGGCGGCCTCCTTCCCGTCCCAGCGGTCGACGGTGTGGGTGATCACCGCGGTCAGCTCGTCGCCGTACCTGCTGACCACGAACACCGTCAGGTCCGCG
>JAICRS010000026.1 GCA_025966335.1 Nocardioidaceae bacterium | reverse complement strand
TGCTGGCCGACACCGGCGACGTAGATCGCCTCGGGACCGGCGATCCGGCCGAGCCGCTCGAGGACGTACTGCGGCGCTAGCGAGCCGTCGCTGGGCTGGTCGTAGCCGAGCGGATACTTCAGCTTCACGCCGGCCAGGAACTCCACCCACTGCTCGTAGTCGCCCTGGTTGCCGGCGTCCGCCTCGGCCTGCAGCGCGACGATCAGGTCGGCGATCACCTCGCGGCAGTCACCGACGATCGGCACGTCGGCGTGCCGGTTCTTGCCGATCTCGGCCGGGTCGATGTCGGCGTGGATCACCTTGGCGTGGGGGGCGAACGAGTCGAGGTTGCCGGTGACCCGGTCGTCGAAGCGGGCGCCGAGGCTGATGATCAGGTCGCTGCGCTGGAGCCCGGCGACCGCGGCCACGGTCCCGTGCATGCCGGGCATCCCGAGGTGCTGGGGGTGGCTGTCCGGGAACGCGCCCCGGGCCATCAGCGTGGTCACCACGGGCATGCCGGTCATCTCGGCGAGCACCCGCAGCTCCTTGGACGACCGGGACCGGATCACCCCGCCGCCGACGTACAGCACCGGTCGACGTGCCTCGAGGATCATCTTCGCGGCCTCACGCACCTGCTTGGCGTGCGGGCGGGTGACCGGGCGGTACCCGGGCAGCTGCAGCTCGGTCGGCCACGCGAACGTGGTCTGCGCCTGCATCGCGTCCTTGGCGACGTCGACGAGGACCGGACCCGGTCGGCCGGTGGAGGCGATGTGGAACGCCTCGGCGATCGTGCGCGGGATCTGGTCGGCATCGGTGACCAGGAAGTTGTGCTTGGTGATCGGCATCGTGATGCCGCGGATGTCGGCCTCCTGGAACGCGTCCGTGCCGATCGCGGCACTCGAGACCTGACCGGTCACCGCGACCAGCGGGACCGAGTCCATGTGCGCGTCCGCGATCGGGGTGACCAGGTTCGTCGCCCCGGGGCCGCTGGTGGCCATGCACACACCGACCTTGCCGGTGGCCGCGGCGTAGCCCTGGGCGGCGTGGCCGGCGCCCTGCTCGTGACGGACCAGGATGTGGCGGAGCTTGGTGGAGTCGAACAGCGGGTCGTAGGCCGGGAGGATCGCGCCGCCCGGAATGCCGAATACGTTCTCGGCTCCAGCGCACTCGAGTGCCTTGATCAGGCTTTGCGCACCGGTGACCTGCTCGCTCATGATCTACCTTTCCCTGGTTCCCGTTCCAACAAAAAACCCCTCGGCCCGGTGGGCAAGCGAGGGGTGACGCGCGGGCTTCGGCCGGAAGCCTCAGCAGACGCGTCGCGTGCGTACAAGAATCTCAAAACGCATGGGACAACCGTCGCCGCAAGCGCGCTCCCTCGTCAAGCGAGTGTGACACGGGTCCCACTATATGGAACGGCGGTCCCACATGATGGAGCAGGGCCCGGTACGACGTACGCGGTGCTCCTACTGGTAGCTGACGAACCGGACCCGGGGCCGGATCTGGCCGACCCGCTCCGGCGTCATCAGGCCGGAGTCCTCGTCGTAGAACAGCTTGAAGCCCATCCGGAACCGGTCCGGCTCGGCGACGGTGTGGTAGGTCGCGAGCTTCTGCCCCTGGGTGCCGAACCCGTCGACGTGCTGGACCATCGCCAACCGCTTGCGGTCGCGGACCCGGTCGATCCCGATCACCATGTCGCTGCGGAACTGGTGCACGACGAAGACCTTCTCCGGATGGTCGCGGCGCACCGCGAGATCGTTGAGCCACTTCGAGACCCGGTTGATCTCCCGGGCACCGACCTGTCCCACGGTCTGCGCGGGAACCTGTCCGGGAGCCATCCGCCACTCCGGGTCGAGGGCCAGGCCCACCCACGGGTCGCGGAGCGCCCACCGCCAGCGCTTCGCGACGGTGAGGAAGTCGGTGCGGCCGGGTTGCAGGTCGAGCACCAGCAGCGCGTCGTTGCGGTGGGCGGCCCGGATGTAGCGCTGCACGTGCTCGCGGTCGATGTCGTGGCTGTAGTCGCCGTCGACGCCCGGGTGCGGGTCGGCGACGGTGACGATCAGCTCGTAGACGATCTGCACCTTGTGGCCGTCCGCGGCGAACGGGCGGGCCGCCCGGCGCAGCCGCTCGGTGATCCGGTCCGGGGTGTCCTCGCCGAGAACGCCGAGCGCCCCGGTGCCCGCGGTGCCGTAGTAGGCGACCAGGACGTGCCCGGGGTAGATCGACCGCCCGCCTCGCGGCAGCTCGATGGCCTCGTTCGCCACCGGGGTGACGGCGGCACGGGCGACCGGCCCTACGGCGACCGGCGCAGCGCCCACCGGCGCGGGTCCGAGAGCAGCGACGAGCGCTCCCAGCACGAGTCCGACACCGACCTTGAGCCACCCCGTCCGCTGCATGGACCCAACGTAGGGCGACCCGACCGCCGGATCCGGCATTGTCGCCGCGTGATGGCCCGGTCGTGTCTGGCGGCCCGGGCCGGGGTCGGCGCAGACTCGGAGCCATGGAACAAGACTCGGCAGCCCTCGACCGGGCCCATCAGCGAGCAGTGGACTGGCTGGCCGGGCTCGGCCACCGCCCGGTGCCGCCCCAGGCGTCGGTCGAGGAGGTGGCCGCCGCGCTCGGCAGTGAGCTGCCCGAGACCGGGACGGACGCCCCGGAGGTGGTGGACCTGCTCGCGGAGGCCTGCGACCCGGGGCTCACCGCGATGCCGTCGGGGCGGTTCTTCGGGTTCGTCATCGGCGGCACGCACCCTGCCGCCCTGGCCGCGGACTGGCTGGTCAGCGCCTGGGACCAGAACTGCGGGCTGCGCCGGCTGACCCCCGCCCACAGTGCGGTCGAGGACATCACCAGCGGCTGGCTGCTGGACCTGCTCGGCCTGCCGCCGCAGTGCGCGGTCGGTTTCGTCACCGGTGCGACGATGGCGAACTTCACGGGTCTTGCCGCCGGACGGGACGCGGTGCTGCGCCGGGCCGGCTGGGACGTCGCCGAGCACGGGCTCACCGGCGGCCCACGGGTGCGGGTCCTCGTCGGCGCCGAACGCCATGACACCGTCGACCTCGCGCTGCGCTACCTCGGTCTCGGCCTGCCCGAACCGGTCGCCGTCGACGACCAGGGCCGGGTGCTGGCCGACGCCCTCCAGGACGCGCTCGAGGCCGGCACCGGAGAGCCGACGGTCGTGGTGCTGCAGGCCGGCAACGTGCACTCGGGTGCGTTCGACCCGTTCCCCGAGACGATCGCCGCCGCGCACGCCCACGACGCCTGGGTGCACGTCGACGGCGCGTTCGGGCTGTGGGCGGCCGCCTCACCGTCCTACCGGCACCTCGTCGACGGCTACGCGGCCGCAGACTCGTGGACCACCGACGCGCACAAGACGCTGAACGTGCCCTACGACTCGGGGCTGGCGATCGTCCGCGAGCCGGCGGCGGTGCGCGCGGCGATGGGTATGCACGGTGCGTACCTGATCCACGACGACCACGGCGAGCCGCTCGACAAGGTGCCGGAGATCTCCCGCCGCGGTCGGGCGTTCCCGGTATGGGCGGTCCTCCGCTCGCTGGGTCGTTCCGGCGTCTGCGACCTGGTGGACCGCCTCTGTCGGCATGCCACCGCGTTCGCCGAGGGCCTCGACGCGATTGCGGAGGCGACGGTGGTCAACGACGTCGTGTTCACGCAGGTGTGCGCGACCTTCGGCAGCGACGAACGGACCCAGGAGGTGGTTCGTCGCCTGCTCGAGGACGGCACCGCCTGGATGACCGGCTCGACCTGGCGTGGCCGGGGCATCCTGCGGATCTCGGTCAGCAACTGGTCGACCACCGACGACGACGTGGCCCGCAGTCTCGACGCGGTACGCAGGGCGGTCGCCGGGCTCTGAGGACGCACCGCACCCGTCCCCTGGGTCCTACCCGCAGACGGCGCCCACGGCGGCGGACTGGACGAGCTTGGCGTACTTGGCGAGGACCCCCTTGGTGTACTTCGGCGCGTTCGGCGTCCAGCCGTCCTTGCGAGCGGCCAGCTCGACCTCGTCGATGGTCACGTCGAGGGTCTTGTTGGCCACGTCGAGCCGGACCGGGTCGCCGTCGCGGACGAACGCGATCGGTCCGCCGTCCACGGCCTCCGGGGCCACGTGTCCCACGCAGAGGCCCGTCGTACCGCCGGAGAACCGGCCGTCGGTCAGCAGCAGCACGTCCTTGCCGAGCCCGGCGCCCTTGATCGCGCCGGTGATCGCCAGCATCTCGCGCATCCCGGGGCCGCCCTTGGGCCCCTCGTAGCGGATCACCACCACGTCGCCGGGCTGGATCTGTCCGGCGGCCAGCGAGTCCATCGCGGCCTGCTCGCCGTCGAACACCCGGGCCACCCCCTCGAACACGTCCGTGTCGAAGCCGGCGGACTTCACCACCGCACCCTCGGGCGCCAGCGACCCGTGCAGGATGGTGATCCCGCCGGTCTTGTGGATCGGCCTGCCGAGCTCGCGGATGATCTCGCCGTCCACGTCCGGCGGCGCGATGTCGGCCAGGTTCTCGGCCATCGTCTTTCCGGTGACGGTGAGGCAGTCGCCGTGCAGCAGCCCGGCGTCGAGCAGCGCCTTCATCACCACCGGGATGCCGCCGACCTTGTCGACGTCGTTCATCACGAACCGGCCGAAGGGCTTGAGGTCACCGAGGTGCGGCACCTTGTCCGCGACCCGGCTGAAGTCGTCGAGGGTCAGCTCGACCTCGGCCTCCTTCGCGATGGCCAGCAGGTGGAGTACGGCGTTGGTGGAACCGCCGAGGGCCATCACCACGGCGATCGCGTTCTCGAAGGCCGGCCTGGTCATGATCTGCCGGGCGGTGATGCCGCGGCGGAGCAGCTCGACGACCGCCTCACCGGACCGGTGTGCGTAGCCGTCGCGGCGCCGGTCGACCGCCGGCGGGGCCGCGGAGCCGGGCAGCGACATGCCGAGCGCCTCGGCGACCGAGGCCATCGTGTTCGCGGTGTACATGCCCCCGCAGGCTCCCTCGCCGGGACAGATCGCGCGTTCGACCCGGTCCACCTCCTCGCGGGTGATCTTGCCCGCCAGGCAGGCGCCGACCGCTTCGAAGGCGTCGATGATCGTGACGTCCTTGCCGTCGACCTGGCCGGGCATGGTCGACCCGGCGTACAGGAACACCGAGGCCAGGTCGAGCCGGGCGGCGGCCATCAGCATGCCGGGCAGGGACTTGTCGCAGCCGGCGAGCAGCACCGACCCGTCCAGCCGCTCGGCCATCATCACGGTCTCCACGCTGTCGGCGATCACCTCGCGGGAGACCAGCGAGAAGTGCATCCCCTCGTGGCCCATCGAGATGCCGTCGGAGACCGAGATGGTGCCGAACTCGAGCGGAAAGCCGCCGGCCGCGTGCACCCCGTTCTTGCTGGCCTTGGCCAGCCGGTCCAGCGACAGGTTGCAGGGCGTGATCTCGTTCCAGGACGAGGCGACGCCGATCTGCGGCTTCTTGAAGTCGTCGTCACCCATCCCGACCGCACGCAGCATGCCGCGGGCGGCCGCACGCTCGAGGCCGTCGGTGACGTCGCGGCTGCGGGGCTTCATGTCGGGCTGGCCGGGGGGCTGGTCGTTCCGCTCAGGCATGCTCGGAGCCTACGCCGCCCGCCCCGCTCGACGTGCGGCTGTCTCAGGTTCGTGGTTCAGATCACCGCGGCGCGGACCACCATCACATCGGGAAGGTTCTTCGCGATCTCCTGCCAGGACTCGCCCTCGTCGTTGCTGGCCCAGACGCTGCCGTTGCGGCCTCCGAAGTAGAGGCCTGCCCGTTCGTGGTTGTCGGTGCACATGCCGTCACGCATCACGCCGATGAAGAAGGCGTCCGGCAGTCCGCCCGCGCCGGACCCGCCGAGCGGCTCCCAGGACTCGCCGGCGTTGCTGGAGCGCCACACCCGCGCCTTGCCCTCCGGTGGGAACCGACCCTCTGCGCCCGCGAGCGGGAAGACGTAGATCGTGTCGGGATCGTGCGGATGAACCACGACCGGGAACCCGAAGTCCGCCGGAAGTCCGTCCGCGATGGAGAGCCAGCTGCCGCCCTCGTCGTCGGAACGGTAGACGCCGCCGTGGTTCTGCGCGTAGAGCCGCTCCGGTGCCGACGGGTGCCGGGCCACCTTGTGCACGCACTGCCCGAACTCCGGGTAGCGCTGCTCCTCGGGGAGGAAGTCCGCACGGATCCCCTTGTTGCGTGGCTCCCACGCGTCACCGCCGTTCGTGGTCCGGTAGACCCCGCCGGTGGAGATGGCCGCGGTCACCGACTGCGGGTCGGTCGGGTGCGGCAGCACGGTGTGGAACGCCTGGCCACCGTAGCCGGCACCCCACTCGGGCCGCTGCGGGTGGTCCCACAGACCGCGGACCAGCGAGAAGGTCTCTCCCCGGTCGTCGGAGCGGAAGACCGCCCCCGGCTCCGTGCCGGCCCACACCTCGTCGTCGCCGACCCCCGGTTGCAGCTGCCAGACCCGCTCCAGCGAGGTACCGGTGTCCTCGGGGAACCGGATGCCGCCGTCCGGGCTCGACTCCCACGTGCGGCCGAGGTCGTCGGACCGTCCGACCTGCGGCCCGACCCAGCTCGAGGACGCCCCGACCAGCAGCCGTGGCGTGCCCCGACGGGTGTCGACCATGCAGGAGTAGACCTCCTCCATGTTGAACGCCGGACCTTCCCACTCCCACTCGGTCCGGTCCGCGTCGGACCGACCGATCCACAACCCCTTGCGCGTCCCCACCAGGACGACTGCCTGCGTGCCGTTCGCCATCATCGATTCTCCTCTGCCTCCGGGCCACGGTTCACCGCCGATGACCTACCGACTCGGCGGCGGCCAGGAACTCATCGCGGTTCAGCGAGCCGTGAGCCGGTGGTGCAACCTCTCCAGATCATCGACCGCGGACGGCGTACCGACAAGGTCCTGGAGCAGACCGTCGCCGTGCCAGCGCGGCAAAAGGTGCATATGCAGGTGGAAGACCTCCTGGCCGGCGGCCGCCCCACTGCTCTGGAACACGTTGATGCCGTCCGCGCCGAGCCGGTCGACCAGGAGCCCTGCGGCCTCGTGGAGCACCGGTGCGATGTCGGAAAGGACGTCCGCGCTGTCGAGCAGGTCGGTGACGTGTCTGGTGGGAACCACCAGCGTGTGCCCGTTCGCGAACGGGTTGATGTCGAGGAACGCCACCGCCCGCTCGTCACTGGCGACGACGAAGGACTCGGCCTCGCCGGACACGATGTCGCAGAAGATGCAGCTCATCAGTAGGGACCGTCCATCACGTTGGCGAGCGGCTGCCCGGTCGCGAACCGCTCGAGCTGTTCGCGCACCACCCGGTAGGCGCGCGGCCACATCGCGCTGCTGGCACCGCCGACGTGCGGGGTCAGCAGCAGGTTCGGGGCCGACCACAGCGGGTGGCCCTCGGGCAGCGGCTCCGGATCGGTCACGTCCAGGGCGGCGGAGATCCGGCCGGTGCCGAGCGCCTCGACGAGCGCGCCGGCGTCCACGACCGCACCGCGCGCCACGTTGACCAGCAGCGCGCCGTCCTTCATCCGGGCGAGGAAGTCGGCATCGACCATCGCCCGGGTCTCGTCGGTGATCGGCACGATCAGGATCACCACGTCGGCCTCCGGCAGCAGGTCCGGAAGCTCGGCCAGGCCGTGCACGCCGAGGCGGGGCGTGCGGGCGACCCGGACCACGTCGCACTCGAAGCCGGTGAGGCGTGCCTCGATGGCGGCGCCGATCTCGCCGTACCCGACGATCAGCACGCTGCGGTCCGCCAGGGACGGCAACACCTTCGACCGCCACCTCCCGGTGTCCTGCGCCCGCACGAAGTCGGGGATGCCGCGCAGCGAGGCCAGCGTCAGGGTGACCGCCAGCTCGGCGGTGGAGGCGTTGTGGATCCCGCGGCCGTTGCACAGCGTCACCCCGGCCGGCACCGCGGACCGGATGTCGTCGACGCCCGCGGTGAGGGTCTGCACCACCTTGAGGGCAGGCATCCGCGCGATCAGCTCCGCATGCCGGACCGCGGACATGTACGCCGGCACGTAGAACTCGACCTCGTCGAGCCACCCCGGCAGCTCGTCGCCGTCCTCGACGCGCCAGGTCTCGTAGCGCAGGCCGGCCGGAGCGCCCTCGATGTGGTCGACCGAGAACGGCAACCAGACGAGGGGGTTCGAATTCTCCCCATCCCTCACGCAATGAGCCTATCTGCGGTGACGAAGCGAACAGCCAGATGGCCCGGATGGGCCATGTCGGACTAGTGCCTCCGTCGTGTTACGTGGTGTTCACCGCCAGTTGATGACCCTGTAGCGATGCGCGCCTAGCGTCGTCGTGCAACGCCCACGTCGAACCGGCTCGGAGGCCACCGTGTGGACACCACCAGGACTCAAGCAGTTGATCCAGCTCCCCAGCCTGCCCGTGCGCACCCAGCACGGTGCCCGGCGCAACGCGATGCTCGCCTCGACGGCGATGGCGGCCCGCCGACGGGAGCGGGTCGAGGTGGAGGCCTTCCTGGAGACGCTGCACGGGCCGTCCGTGTACCGGCAGCGTGAGCTCACCGTGACGGGGTCGCACCGACGCGCCCAGTGACTCTCCGCACCAAACCGTCGCAAGCGCGCCGATGTCGGGCACACTCGGCGCATGGCCGACGAACTCGCCCTGCGCTTCTACGAGGTCACCAGTGCCGACGGCACGAAGATCGAGGCATGGACCAACGACGCCGACGGGCCGACCGTGCTGCTCTGCAACGGTCTGGGCACCAACCCCTATGCGTGGCCGGCGCTGCTGCGGGCTGACTGCGGGGTGCGGGTGCTCTCCTGGAACCACCGCGGCGTCGGCGGCTCCGAGCGGCCGGAGGACGTGAACCGGGTCGGCATCGAGGCCTTCGTCGACGATGCCCTCGCGGTGCTCGACGATGCCGGTATCGAGGCGTGCGTGGTCGCAGGCTGGTCGATCGGCGTGAACACCGCCTTCGAGCTCGCGGTCCGCCATCCCGGACGGGTCACCGGCCTGTTCGCGATCGCCGGCGTCCCCGGGGGCACGTTCGCGTCGATGGGCGCTCCCCTGTTCATCCCGCGGGTCGCGCGACGACCGGTGGCCCGGGCGGTCACCAGGTCGCTGAGGACGTTGGGTCCCGTGCTCAGCCCGATCAGCACCCGGTTGAAGGTCGGACCGCTCGCGGCGTACCTCCTGCAGCACAGCGGACTGATGCTCCCCGGCGCCGACCCGGAGGTCCTGCGCAGGGCGGTGCGCACCTATCTGGACACCCCGGTGGAGTGGGGCATGCACCTGGCGCTGGTCGCCGACCAGCATGCCCGGGTCTCACTGCGGTCGATCCGGGTGCCGACGACGTTCGTCGCGGGCAAGCACGACCTGCTCGCCTCGGCCCACGACATGGGCACCGCCGCCGTACGCATCCCCGAGGCGGAGTACGTCGTACTCAGCGGCTCGCACTTCATCCAGCTGGAGCAGCCGGAGGCGGTGCACCGACACCTGCTGGAGCTGGTCGACCGGGCGCACCAGGCGCGGCGACCGGCTTCCTGAGGAGGCCGCTGGTCCTGAGCTGGTGGACGAGCAGGGTCAGCCGCGGTTCGAGCCTGGCCACCCGCACCTTCGTCCAGGCGTGCAGCATCGTGGTGAGCAGGTCGCAGGTCTCCCACATCAGCACACGGTTCCGCGAGACCGTGCCGTGGTGCTGGTACGCCTCCAGGAAGCCCTCGCACAGCTCGTCCAGCAGGTCCAGCCGCTCGCTCGAGCCCAGAGCAGAGATGCCGATGTCCCTCAGCTTGGCGCGGAACCTGCCGAGATCGAGAGCCGGCTCCGCCATGCAGGCCCCGTCGAAGTCGATGAACCCGATCGAACCCTCGTGGAGCAGCACCTGGGCCGGACGGAAGTCGTGGTGCGCCGGCACGACCGGGTCGGCAGCTTCCGCGTGGGCCAGCCCGGCCAGGTGTCCCAACAACGGCTGGGCGGCCACGTCCAGGCCGGGCACGCTCAGCGAGAGTCGGTCGACGACCTCGGCGACCTCGGCGAGCTCGTCCTCGAACGTCGCGGTCCGACCGTACGACGCGCCCGAGCCGTGCATGGCCGCCAGCCCTCTCGCGGTCTTGGCCAGCTGCTGCCGGAGGTCGCCGAGCAAGGCGTTGCTGCGAGTCGCGATCGCCTCCCGCGCAAGGTCCTTCAGCGTCTGCTCCTCCGGCACGGGACCCTGCACGAGGATGCGCTCGTCGGACAGGTACCCCAACGGTTCGGCCAGCCTGACGGCGTCCCGCCAACCGAGCGGGCGTTGCCAGAGGGCGTTCATCGCGGCCCAGGCAGCCTCGCCCTTGTCCCCCTGGTGCGTCTTGAGGACTACCGGGCTCGGCGGAACGGGAGCAGACGAACGGTTCGCGTAGGTCATCCCGACCACGACGGTGCACCGGCTGCCCGGCTTGTACCGGACGACGACGGGGTCGCAGGCGGTGACGGTCGCGTCGCGGTAGCCGGCCGTGCGGAGGATCGGTTGCAGCAGCCTGGCCGCGGCGGCCGGTTCGACCAGCATGGGCAGTGCCGGCAGCGCCTCGTCGTTCGCCTGCACCCGCAGCACGAGACCCAGCTCCGGCAGCGAGCACCGCCAGCCCGGCTCACCGAACCGCATGTCGTCGGTGGCGACGCCCGCGTCGAAGCTCTGTCCGGGAGGCCACAGGTTTCCCACCAGCACGATCTTGCGCGGCTCATCCGCAGGTAGGGCGACGGTGAGCGTGTACCGCACGAGCCACTCACTGTCCTTCGCCCGCAAGCGGTCCGGGATGCAGGACAACAAGCGCGGGCGCTCCGCGGCGAGCTCCGGAACGTGGCGCACGAGACTCTCGCCGACCCGCCCGGAATCCATCCCGGCCGCCAGCCAGTCGGGCAAGGAGGCGAACCTGGCCAGCGAGGTGATCACCGGGTCGCTCTCGACGTTGGTGGTCATCGGTTCAGCCCTTTCCGGCGTGAGCGCCGTCGAGCAGGGACATGGCGAGCTCGAGGCGGTAGCTCTTGAGCTGGCGACACGAGTTCAGGGCGGAGCGGGCCAGCGTCGTCGCCCGGTAGAACGCGATCCGGTCGACCGCAGCCGCCCCGGACGCCGTCCGCGCGGTCGCCTCGCCGTAGCCGCTGAGGAACTGGTCGGTCAGCTCCTCCACCAGAGTGGTGACCGACGCGCCTCCGACCTTCCGCCCCAACAGCTCGAGATGAGCCAGGTAGCGGCCGAGGTCCAGCGCCGGATCGGCCCAGCAGAGCGTGTCGAAGTCGACGACGGCAGGCGTGCGGCCGTCCAGCAGCACCTGCGACGGAGTGAAGTCACCGTGGGAGAGGACGAGGTCCGGCGCGTCGGGCACGCCCTCGGACAGCCGGTCGATGCGGCGGCGCACCCGCTCAGCCACCTCGGGCCAGATCACACCGACCACCTCGAGCTCGCGTCGGACCGCCGCGAGCTCATCGGTTGCGGAGTGCACCGGCGCCGTGGCCACGTCGCTGCAGTGAAGTACGGCGAGCGCGCGGCCCGACGCGCGCACGGCGGCCCGCAGCGCGTGCTCCTCCTCCGGGTGCTGTTCACCCGCGACGCCGAGCACGGTCTTCATCAGCTGGGGGACGACGGGCTCACCGGCCAGCTCCTCAGTGATCAGCAGTCGCGTCGCGGGTCCGTACGCGACCGGCCTCGGGAACCGAGTCGGGTAGAGCACGCCATGCCCGGCCTGCTCCCGGGCCAGCGCACGCAGGAACCCGTCCACCACGTCCCCGGTTCCGTCGGGATAGACCTTGCCGTACAACGTGCGCCAGGGATGACCGGTCACGTGCGCCTGCTCCGTCGAGAACCGGTAGCGCAGGACGCACGCACCCTCCCTCGGGTGATGCACCACGGCCACCGTGGGCCTGGCGTGCGAGCGACCTGACAGCGACCGCACGAACTCCGGGTCCATCGCCGCCGCGAGCGTGGGCAGGTCCGGGTCGAGGGGGAAGCGACACAGGACGAGCCCGGCTTCGGCGACGACTCCTGGTGAGGTGCGCCACAGAGGACCGGGCGGTACGCCGTCCCGCGCCTCGGCCAACAGGTCCAGGATGCGCGTGACCGACTCGGAGGACGATGCGTCGTCCGGATGCACCCTTCCGAGAACCGTCAGGTGGTCACCCTCCACCAACCCGTGCGGCAGCTGCAACCGGTACCTCACGCTGCAGGTACCGTCCCCACGCAGCCACAGCTTGCTCACGGACATACCTTCGAGGGTCGCCTCCCGGCTCAGGAGCAGGCGCTCGATGCGGTCGGCCATAACCTCGACGTCCAGTGCGTCCTCGAGCGCGGGGAGTCGCGCACGCAGGCGGTCGAGGAGGTTCCCGTCCGTGTCCGTGCCGCGGGCCACGGACCGGCCCGACCGCCGGCCGTTCGTCTCGCCGCTGAGGACCACGTCGCGGGCGTACAGGGTGGCGTAGGGCCCCCCTGCCTCGAGGAGGGTCTCGTGGCGACCTGCCTCGACGATCCGACCACCGGAGATCACCAGCACCCGGTCGGCACAACGGATCAGGCCCGGGTCGTGGGAGATCACGATCGTGGTCGTCCCACGCATCAGGCTGCGGAGGGCGCCGATGACGCTCTGGGCCGACTCGATGTCGAGCCCTGTCGTCGGTTCGTCGAGGATGAGGATCGGTGCCCGCCGGATGAACGCGCGGGCGATGGCGAGCCGCTGGCGCTGTCCGCCTGACAGCGTGGAGCCGCGTTCGCCGAGATGGGTCGAGTAGCCGTCGGGCATGGCCCTGATGAAGTCGTGGGCGTTCGCCATCCGGGCGGCTGCCTCGATGTCCTCCTGGCGGGCGTCTGCGATGCCATAGCCGATGTTCTCGGCGACGGTGCCGCTCAGCAGGACGGTCTCCTGCAGGACCACGCTGACCTGGGTCCGCAGCGACGCCAGCGTGAGTCTTCGCACCGGAAGGCCGTCCACCAACACCTCACCCTGGTCCGCGTCGTACAGGCGCGGCACGAGCTGCGCGATGGTGCTCTTTCCGGCGCCGCTGAAGCCGACCAGGGCGACCACCTCGCCGGGAGCCACCTCGAAGTCGATGTCGTGGAGCACCGGCGATCGGCTGACACCCTTCGAACCGTCCTCGTGCTCGACCGGGTAGGAGAAGCCGACGTGCCGGAAGGTGAGCCTGCCCTCCAACGGCGGTGCCGGCACCGCGTCGGGAAGGTCCTCGACGACGACGGCCCGGTCGAGCAGGTCCTCGATGCGCTCGACGCTCGCGAACACCTTGCCGATCTTGTACCACTCGCTGACGATCTTGCGGGCCGGCTTGAACATGTTCTGCAGCAGCAGGACGAAGAGCACCAGCGTGCCGACCGTGATCGCGTCGCCGTCGACCAGCCACACCCCGAGCCAGATGACGGCCGAGATGGACAGCGCCTCGAGGAGAGCGATGACGAAGCTGAACCGCGCCTGGATGTTCGCGGCGCCGAGCGAGGCGTGCATGCTCTTGGCCGTCTGGTCGGAGAACCGCTCAAGGTCGACGCTGCCTCTTCCGTAGCTCTGCACCAGGCGGATCGAGGTCAGCATCTCCTGGGCCGTCGAGGCGAGCTCCCCTTCGCGGTTGCGCTGGGTCTTGCTGGCGACCTTGATCAGACGGGAGTAGTGGTTCGAAACCAATGCCAGTATCGGGATCACCACGACCGCGACGAGGGCAACCTTCCACGACTGGAAGAGCAGGAAGACGAAGCTTCCCACCAGGACCAGCACGCTTCCCAGGATGTTGCTGACCGACTTGACCACGAAGTCCTCGACCACGAGGACGTCGCCGGTGACCCGGGTCAGGACGTCCCCGGTCCGCCTCTTGTCGTGGTACGCCAGCGGCAGTCGCTGCAGATGGGAGTACATCGCGATCCGAATGCTGTATCCCAGGGACCGTCCACCACGCGCCATGCACACCTCGGTCAACGAGTCGGCCGCGCTGTTGACCGCGGCGATGAGCACGATCGCCAGGGTCAGGAGCAGGATCGTCTCGAAACGCTCCGAGCCCAGCAACGAAGGAGCACCGAGCTCGCGGAGGGTGGGTTTGGCACCCTGCAGGAAGTCGATGAGGTAGGCGATCGGCAGCGGCTCGAGCACGGATGTGCCTGCCTCGAAGACGAGCAGCAGGAGCCCGACCACATAGACCCGCGGCCTGCCCATGAACCGCCGGAACAGCCGGACCGTGCGTCGCAGGTCACCGGTCGCGGGTCTCGGTCGCTGGCCAGCCTCGTTCGCCACGGTCATCCCGCCTCCGTCAGTCTGTCCAGACATCGATGTGCCTCCGTCACCAGAGCGCTTGCCAGTGGTGAGCGCGGTGCCCGCGCGAAGGCGCGGAGCGCCTTGCGCTCGAGGGCGACACCCTCCTGCCACCGGATCCGGGCTCGGACCCGGTCGTCGCCACGCGTCTGCAGATAGGTCTCGAGGAACACCTCCGAGAGCTCAGCCATGACGCCGGACCTGTCGGCGCGTCGTCCGGTGAGGTGGTCCCGGACGGTGAGCTGGCGCAGGGACGCCAGGAACGTGCCGACGTCGGCGGCCTGGTCGGAGATCCCCAGGTGGTCCAGGTCCATGAGGTACACCCGATGGCCTGCGACCAGGAACTGACTGGGCTTGCAGTCGCCGTGCACCACACCGGTTTCGGCGACCGGTAGGTCGACGTGGAGCCCGAGC
Source organism: Nocardioidaceae bacterium (assembly GCA_025966335.1). GTDB lineage: Bacteria > Actinomycetota > Actinomycetes > Propionibacteriales > Nocardioidaceae > Nocardioides_C. The sequence continues at coordinate 3,902 of JAICRS010000026.1, read as the reverse complement.
AGCCGGTCCGCGAGCTGCGCGGTTGCCGCGCCGAGCTCCGGCGCCACGCCGGCGATGCGGGCGGCTCTGGCGCCGAACCGGAGCAGCTCTCGTTCGACCGAACGCTGCCGGTCGGTTACGTGGGCGTGGCCGTGCAGCTCGGCCAACGCGCGGGCGGCGCTCCTCAGTGCATCCGGCGCCGCGGACGCACCTCCGCGGGTCGCCGCGATGAGTCCGTCGAGCGGCGTACCGCCTACGGCCCGTTGGACCACCAGCGCCAGTCCGGGCAGGTGGGCGACCGTGGGCGCGAACCACAGTGTCCCCCCGACCCGGACCGAGGCGGTCAGTGCCGGCGCCTCCTGCGCGACAGCGGCCGCCTTCGCCGGGTCGTGGTACGCCTTGGCCACGAACCGGCCGGTCTCCCCGACGAACGAGATGCCCACGGTGGCCCTCTTCCCGGGCCGGTAGCGCAGCAGCGACGTCCGGCACCGGACGGGCCCGTGACTGCTGAGGCTGCCCGACTGCTCGTCCAGTGCCGCTGCCAGCGCCGGCCCCACGCGATCGGCATCCATCACCTGGACGAGCGCGGGCAGCTCCGGGTCCTGTGGGAAGCGGCAGATCCGGAGCCCCGGTGCCACGATCGTTGCCTCTCCGGCGGCCTCGTCCGCAGGGTCGTCCGGAGGGTCGTCCGCCGGGTCGTCCGGCGGGTCGTCCGGCGGGTCGTCCGGCGCCGACAGCAGGTCGCCCCGGAGCAGCTGCCCGCCATGCTCGTAGAGGACGATGCCACGCGTGCCCGGCTCGTACTTGGCGTCGAGTATGTGGCAGGTCAGCGGTCCCCGCCCGATCGCGGCGGCGAGCCGGAGGCCCATCACTCCCGGCTGCAGGGCCTCGACGAACCGGTCGAGCTCCGGGCGCGCATGGTCCGCCTGTGCCTCGGCCGTCGGACCCAGTGTGCTGGAAAGTGTGGTGCTCACCGGCTCACCTCGAGCACGCCGGTGTGCTGCGGACGCAGGACACGCTCGAGCCGGCGAGCGGCCACGTCGATGTCGTAGCCACGTTCGACGGTGCGTCGGCCGGCCGCTCCGAGCCGAGCCCGGCTTCCCGGGTCGGTGAGCAGCCCGGTGATCGACGCCGCCATCGCGACGACGTCGCCGGGTTCGGAGACCAGCCCGTTCACGTCATGCTGGACCAGCTCGGTGATTCCACCCGCCGACGTGGTGGCCACGGGCAGGCCGCACGCCATTGCCTCGACCAGCACGTTCGGGATGCCGTCCCGGTCTCCCCCGTCGACCACCTTGGGTGAGAGCACGAACGCGTCGGCGACCCGCAACGCGGCCAGGATCTGCTCGTTGCTCGCGGCCCCCATCAGCTCCACGTGCCCCCGCAGGCCGAGCGCGTCGCGCAGCTCGGTCAGCTCCTGCTGGAGCGGTCCGTCGCCGTAGATGCGGCATCCGAAAGCCACGCCGGCGGCTCTCACCGTGCTCAGCGCATGCAGCAGGTCGGCATACCCCTTCTTCTCCACCAAGCGTCCCACCGACAGCAGGCAGGGGACGCCCGCCGCAGCCTCCCGCGGGGCAGGCAGGAACCGTCCGAGCTCGACCCCGTGGTGGATCACCAGGACGGGTGGTCTGCCAGCCGGTGGAACCACCGAGTCGATGTAGCCGGCGTTGGCTGTGCAACAGGTGACCAAGGCGGTCGCGTCGGCCGCCCGGGCGGCCAGGCTCTCACCCGGGATCTGGACCAGGTCGCGGGCGTGGGCAGTGAAGCTGAACGGGAGTCCGGTCAGCCTGGCCACGAGCATCCCCACCAGTGCAGGGTCGTGCGCGAAGTGCGCGTGGACGTGGGCAGGCTCCGCGCCGGCCGCGCGCATGTCGTCGATCGTGCACGCGATCCGGACCGCGTGGAAGAAGCATCGAAGCGTTGAGCAGTCGCCGTAGCCGGCTGCCAGGGCGGGATGTCGCAGGCAGAACCAGAGCACGAACAGGTAGCGCAGCGGCGCGGCCCGCAACCCAGCGAGCTGCAACCGGATGCGTGAGGTCCAGGGCCGCCGGAGCTGGTCCTCGAGGTAGCGCACCGGTGCTCGGACGTCGGCCACCTGCGGCTGGACGAGATGCTCGCCGGAACGCACGAGGCTGAACACGGCCAGCTCCAGCCCCCGTCGCTCGAGGGCCAGCACCTCGTTGACGATGAACGTCTGCGAGAGGCGTGGCCAGCTCCGCACGATGTAGATCACCTCCTTAGGCATTCGGCCCCCTTCACCAGAGCGCGTTCTACCTCCGCGGCGCGCCGTGCTGTCGCGGTAGCACGGCAGGGTCCTCTGCCGAGCGTCCGCTGCTTGGCGATCTTCAACCAGGTGTAGGCGCAGAAGGGGTCGTAGGTTCCCTTGTCCGTCCACCCCGTCGCGACGGCGTACTCGTCGAGGAAGGCAGCGGGGCCGGAGCTGCCTCCGTAGCCGCCGCCCAGCTCGAGGTAGCAGCAGAAGTGTGCGACGTCGAACGCCGGATCGCCCTGCCGCGCCTCGTCCAGGTCGACCACGCATAGGTCGTCTCCGACCAGGACGTGTCCCGGGTGGAAGTCCTTGTGGATCGGCACCTCCTTCACCAGGTCCGCCGACATCGCGACCGTCGCCCAGCCCTCGGCGAGCGCACGGGCGGGTGCAGCCAGTGCTGGATGGACCTGCCCGACAGTTCCCGCCCATTGCCGGGTGCTCTCACCTTCCTGGGCGAGCGAGAAGGTCCGTGGCAGCACCACGTCGGACATGTGCAGACGGGCAAGCCACCGGGCGGCACGCCTGACGCCCGCCTCGAAGTCCGCCGGCTCGGTGATCTGGTCCAGCGGAGTCCCCTCGCACTCGCGGAAGAGCACGAGCCGCTGCGCCGGCAGCAGTGCGACGGGCTCGGGCACGCGGAGGTCGCCCGCTCCGAACGGACCGTCGTAGAGCAGGCGAAGGTGCTCATGGAGCAGCCGCGCCCGCCGTGACTCGGTGAGTGCCTTTCCGATGAGCGGGACGGCCTGGACACCGTCCGGACCGCGGACGGAGTAGCGGACGACCGTGCGACGACCGGGCGCGGTGGCGAGCAGGCTGGCCGAGACGATCTCGACGCTCGGGGGCGAGCCGGCGCTGCGGGCCAGGGCAACGCGCAGGACCTTCGACATCTGCCGGATGTCCAACAGGTCTGTCGCGCCTCCCGGGGCCGACCGCGACTGAGGGGTCCCAAGCACGTCTGCGGCGGCGTCCATCAGGGCGGGTACGTCGGACCAGTGCTGGATCTCCAGCCGGCGGTAGCGGCGCGCGACCACCTGAAGAAGTCCGACGGCACGCCACCACTGAAGCGCCGCCGGTTCCACCGCTCCCGCTCGGTTCTCGTAGCCCGAGAGCAGGGCATGCGCCGCACCGCGAAGAACTGGCCGCTCGTTCGGTAGACGCACGCCCTGCCAGGTCAGGTGCGCAAGAACGGTGCCCAGGTCGCGGCCCGCATCACACACGCAGACCCCGTCGGTGTCGAGCACGGTGAGTCGACCGTCGTCGGAGAGGAGCACCTGCCCGGCGCGGAACCCGCCGTGCCCGAGCACGTCCACGCCGGCAGCCGGGACCCGGGCGGCGAGCAGGTCGAGCACGGCGTCCAGCCGATCTGCGAGCCGGGCGTCGGCCGAGCGGGCCGCGGCTGTCGCCACCGTGAGCTCCGTGAGCTGCTCGGTCGCCGACCTTCGCGGTGCGTCGGCGAGGTGCTGTTCGTGGAAACGGGCCAGCAGGTCACCGAGGCTGTGTGCGAGGCGAGCGCGCCGTCCTGCGGGCACGCCCGGGTCACCGAGCACCGCCGAGACCGTTCTCCCGTGGATCCCCGCCCCGGCCATCACGTGCAGGCCGGGCCAGACCGCAGCGAGCTCGGGGACGAGCCGGAGCCCCTCAGCTGCGCCGGCGA
>JAICRS010000325.1 GCA_025966335.1 Nocardioidaceae bacterium | reverse complement strand
GGGCCATGATGACGACCGCGGTGAAGGTCTTGCTGTTCGAGGCGACCAGGAACTGCGAGTCGTCGTCGGGCGCGACTCCCGGCGCATCGAGATCGGCCGAACCGATTCCCTCACCCCACACCGGTCGGCCGTTGCGGGCCACGGCACCGTAGAGGCCGGGGACGCGGTGCTTGCTCTGCCGCTCGAGGAGGACGCGGCGCAGCGCTCGCTCCGTCTGCTCGTTGATGTCGGACACGAGGCGCACTCTAGACAGTCCGCCGGCGGGGTCGCGTGCTGGCCGGGCGGTACACCGAGACCGTGGGCTCGTCGCGCAGCCAGAACCGCCAGGGCCGGTCGGCGGCGTGCCGGAGGCCGACCCGGGGACCGGTGGCCACCTGCCCGACGGGGGCCGGTTCCCCCGCGAGGTCGAGGCTCAACGGGCTGTCGTGCAGGGGCAGACCGTTCTGGGCGAGGTCGATGCCGAGTGCGCTGCACAGCCGCGCGGGGCCTCGCGCCAGGTCGCGGTCACGTGCACTCCCCCGGCGTACTCGTGCCAGGTCGACGCCGTCGACCACCTCCCCGGCACGCAGCAGCACGGCCGAGGCGTGGCCGTCGGTCGCGCAGACGACGTTCATGCAGTAGTGCATGCCGTAGGTGAAGTAGACGTAGACGTGTCCCGGCGGGCCGAACATCACCGCGTTGCGCCGGGTGCGGCCGCGGAAGGCGTGGGAACCGGGGTCCTGCTCACCGGCGTAGGCCTCGACCTCGGTCAGCCGCACCGCCACCGTCCCCTCGTCGGTGCGGTGCGCGATCACGGCGCCGAGCAGCCGCGGGGCGACCTCGAGCACCGGTCCGGTGAGCGCCTCAGCCAAGCCAGGCACGATGATCCGCGACTGCCTGCCGAAGCTCGGCGAGCTGTTCGGTGACCCGCTCCGGCGCGGTGCCGCCGCGGGCGTTGCGGGAGGCGATGGAGCCGTCCACGGTGAGCACCTCGCGCACCTCCGGCTTCAGGTGCTCGGAGATCTCGGCGAACTGGTCGTCGGTGAGCTGGTCGAGCTCGAGGCCGGACTCCTCGCAGCGGCGGACGCAGGCACCGGCGACCTCGTGTGCCTCGCGGAACGGCACCCCCTGGCGGACCAGCCACTCGGCGATGTCGGTCGCCAGCGAGAAGCCCTGCGGCGCGAGGTCGGCCATCCGTCCGGTCCGGAAGCTCAGCGTGGCCACCATGCCTGTGAACGCCGGCAGCAGCACCTCGAGGGTGTCGACGGAGTCGAAGACCGGCTCCTTGTCCTCCTGCAGGTCACGGTTGTAGGCCAGCGGCAGCGCCTTGAGCGTGGCGAGCAGCCCGGCCAGGTTGCCGATCAGCCGGCCGGCCTTGCCGCGGGCCAGCTCGGCGATGTCGGGGTTCTTCTTCTGCGGCATGATGCTCGACCCGGTCGAGTAGCCGTCGTCGAGGTCGACGAAATCGAACTCCTTGGTGGCCCACAGGATCACCTCCTCGGCCTGCCGGGACACGTCCACGCCGATCATCGCGGTGACGAACGCGAACTCGGCCACGAAGTCGCGGGCCGCGGTGCCGTCGATGGAGTTCGGGGTCGAGTCGGTGAACCCGAGCTCGTGGGCGACCTGTTGCGGGTCCAGGCCGAGGGACGAGCCGGCCAGGGCGCCCGATCCGTACGGCGAGTCCGCGGCGACCCTGACGTCCCAGTCCCGGACCCGGCCGACGTCGCGGACCAGCGGCCAGGCGTGCGCCATCAGGTGGTGCGACAGCAGCACCGGCTGGGCGTGCTGGAGGTGGGTGCGGCCCGGCATGGGTGCGCCGAGATGCCGCTCCGCCTGGTCGGCGAGCGCGTCGACCAGGTCGAGAACGTGCGCGACGATCGTGCGGGCGTGGTCACGCAGGAACGCCTTGAACAGGGTGGCGACCTGGTCGTTGCGGGACCGGCCGGCGCGCAGCCGCCCACCGAGCTCGGGACCGAGCAGGTCGATCAGCCCGCGCTCGAGTGCTCCGTGCACGTCCTCGTCGTCCTCGGCGGCCACGAACGTCCCGTCCGCCACCTGCGCCGCGAGCACGTCGAGGCCCTGCAGCAGCCGGTCCAGGTCTGGGTCGGTCAGCAGCCCGGCCCGCGCCAGCACCCGGGCATGCGCCTTGGAGCCGGCCAGGTCGTAGGGGGCGAGCCGCCAGTCGAAGTGCGTCGACCTCGACAGCGCAGCGAGCGCGGGACTCGGTCCGCCGGCGAACCGCCCGCCCCAGAGCATGCCGGTGTTGGTGCTCACGTGTTCCTCTCTACTCCGTTTCGTTTGCGGGCGGATCAGTCGGTGCCGGCCTCCATGGCGGCCGCGTCCAGCGCCTCCTGGTCGAGCTCGTCGGGCTCCAGCGGATTGTCCGCGATCCGTTGCGCACCGCCCTGCTCGAGGGCTCCCAACAGGTTCCCGTGCTCGACCAGGACATGGCCCTGGTCCTGCGGCTGCAGCGCATAGAGCTCCAGCTTCGAGCGCGAGTCCGCGATGTCGAGGTTCCGCAGG
>JAICRS010000254.1 GCA_025966335.1 Nocardioidaceae bacterium | reverse complement strand
CTCCCCGTGCCGCTCGATGTCGTCGCCGCCTATGAACGGGCCCTCGGCATGGTGCCCGGGGCGCTGGCCGCGATCGCCGTCGGGATGCGCCGGCTGCCCTCGGCCCCCGACGACGTGGTCGGGCTTCCGGTGCACCAGTTCTCCGTGGCCGACCTCGAGCGGGTCCTCGACGTGGTCGTGGACGGCGCGCCCACCGGGTCGGACTGGTTCGAGCTGGCGCTCTTAGTGGCGAGCCGGCCGGAGCAGGTGACGCTGCCCATGTCGGTGTGGCAGACCCTGACCGCGACGCTGGTGAAACAGCTGGGCCTCTCGGTCTCGGAGGCCTACATCACCCGGATCGAGGCGGCCGTGCTGCTCCACGAGCATCCGCGGGCAAAGCAGGCGCTGGTCCGGTCGATCGGCGAGTACGTCATCCATCCGGAGTCGCTGCTGGTGGTCGACCCGTTGTCGCTGCTCACCGACCTGACCGACCCGCCGGCCGGTGACCTCGTGCTCCGCCTGCTGGAGCAGCAGCCGCCCGGACCGGCCCTGAACGGGGCGATGTGGGCGGCGTCCGCGAAGGCCACCCGCGGCCACTTCGACGCCGACCAGCTGCGTCGGCTGGAGCGGGCGGTGGCCGGGATCGTGGAACGCGTCGGCCTGCACGCCGGCGGCATCTTCAACCGGCTCAGCGACCTGGTCGCGGTCCTCCCCGACGACGCCCGGCGCCGGTTGGGCGCGACAGTCCTGGCCGGCGAGGCCGCGCCGGCACCGCGATCGGAGCCGGTCACCCCGTGGGACCGGGCAGAGGTACGCCGGATCAGCGGTTCCCTCGCGGAGATGGGTGACGCAGACGACGACCCGCTGCTCGAGCGGCTGCTCGAGGAGGCGGTGTTCCACCCGGACACCGAGCGTCGCTTCCAGGCGGCGCTGACGGTCACCTTCTCGCCGCACCGGGATCGACTCGGTGCCACGTGCGGGTCGATGATCGACCGGCATCTGCGTGGTGTCGCGGTCCTTCCGCCGGTCGTCGCCGAGCGGGTGATGGCGCTGCTCACCTTCGTCGGTCACGAGCAGCAACGGCCCTTGCTGAACCGCGTGATCGAGGAAGGGCCCGACCAGCTGCGAGGGTCGGCCCTGGTCGCGGTCGCCCACCTGCCGCCCTCGGAACCGCAGCCCGAGCAGCGCCCCGAGCTGATGCCGCTGCTCACCGGTGACGACGAGGAGCTCGTCCGACGCGCGATGTACTGCGCCGGGATGACCGGCGACCCGTGCCTGGTCGAGCTCGAGCGCGACCCCGGTGTCGCCGAGTGGGTGCGGCACTCGGCCGCGTGGTGGCGGCGAGAGGGACCGGCGCTGCACGAGCACGGCGCAGGGCGATCCGACCGACCCGGGACCTAGGTCCCGTGCATGGGTGACCTGCGCACCTGCTTTGGCCGGCCGCGCCGAGGGATGCTGGATCGCACGACAGCACGAAGGGGGAACGACATGTGCGAGCACTGCGGATGCCGCGGCGTGGAGCCGATTGCCGAGCTGATGGACGAGCACCTCGCGCTGCTCGACCTGAGCGGCGTGATCCGCCGTGCCATGGCCGAGAACGACCGGGCGGCGGCGGTCAGCGCGCTGGCCCGGCTCGGCCGCAACCTCGATGCGCACGTACGACGCGAGGAGGCCGGCGTGTTCACAGCACTGAAGAACCAAGGTGACTTCACCGACGAGGTGCGGATGCTCGAGGAGGAGCACACCGACTTCGATGCGTACCTAGCCGGGCTCGACCCTTCCGCACCCAACTTCGAGGCTCGGGTCCAGGAATTGCTCGAGCACCTCTCCGAGCACATCGACAAGGAGAACCTCGGCATCTTCCCGGTGGCCGTCGTCACCCTCGGCGCGACCGGGTGGGAGACCGTCGGCCGGGCCAGGGCCATGGCCTGAAGCACCCGCCTCGCCTACCCGTTGAGACGCGCACTTTTCACCGTCGAGACGCGCACTTTTCACCGTTGAGGCGTGGAGTTTTCCCCGTTGAGGCGTGCACGATTTGCGTTCGATGCTGTGGACAGTCGCGTCAGGACCTCATCCCGGCGTACGTCTTGGCGTCGGCAAGTCATCTCGGTGCGGGGTGGCGTTCCGGCATGTCACGAGGCGAAAACCCCACGCATCAACGGGAAGAAGAGTACGTCTCGAAGGTGAAAAGGGCGCGTCTCAACAGGGAGAAAGGCGCGTCTCAACGGAGGGTCAGGGTGCGTCGGTGAGGGCCGGGTTGTCGAAGGTCTCCGGGTCGTCGAGCACCTTGGCCCGGTCCAGCGGCCACACGATCCCCCACACCTTGCCGACCACCTCGTCGACCGGCACGGTGCCGTTGCCGGGCAGCCGTTGGTGGGCCCGGGAGTCCTGGCTGTTGGAGCGGTTGTCGCCCATCACCCAGATCCGGTCCTCCGGCACCATCACGTCGAACGGCTGCTGGGAGGCCTCGACGCCGTCGCGCAGGTACGCGTCGCCGTCGATCGGCACGTCGTTGACGGTGATCCTGCCCTGGTCGTCGCAGCAGACGACGTGGTCACCGCCGACCCCGATCACTCGCTTCACCAGGTGTCCGCCGGCGGGATACAGGCCGATCCGGGACAGCAGTCCCTGCAGGCCGGAGGGCTGGGGGGCGACGCCGAGCCAGCCACCCGGGTCGCTGAAGACCACGACGTCTCCGCGCTCCACGTCACCGGTCCAGTAGGAGACCTTCTCGACCAGGATCCGGTCGTTCTCGACGAACAGCGGCCGCATCGATCCCGAGGGCACGTAGAACATCTGCACCAGGAACGCCTTGACCACGATGGAGACGATCACCGCCAGGGCGACCAGGATGAGGGTCTCCTGCCACCAGGTGATCCGGTGGCGCCGCCGGGAACGGCCCGCGGGCTGCTTCGAGTCGGGTTCCGGCATGCCGGCGACTCTAACCGGTGGTCGGGACCGGCTTGGGCGGAACGGTGAGCGGCGGCAGCAGCACGTGGACCACCGGCCCGATCGCGAAGGCGTAGAGCAGGGTGCCGACGCCCACGGTGCCGCCGAGCAGCCAGCCGACCGCGAGCACACCCACCTCCAGGCTGGTGCGGACCACCCGCACCGACCGGCCGGTGCGCCGTACCAGGCCGGTCATCAGCCCGTCGCGGGCACCGGGTCCGAGCATGGCCCCGATGTAGAGGGCGGTGGCGACCGCGTTGAGGAGTACGCCGGAGACCAGGAACAGGACGCGGGCCGGCCAGGACGACACGTCGTCGAGGACCAGCATGGTCAGGTCCACCGAGAGGCCGACCAGGATGGCGTTCGCGAACGTCCCGAAGCCCGGCGGCTGGCGCAGCGGAATCCACAGGACCAGCACCGCGAAGCTGACCAGGATCACCATCTGCCCGACGGTGAGCCCGGTGAGCCGGGCCAGGCCCTGGTGCAGGACGTCCCAGGGCGCCAGACCGAGGCCGGCTCGCAGCACCAGCGCCAGGCTGATGCCGTAGAGCAGGAGCCCCGCGAAGAGCTGGGTCAGTCGACGAGTCACCCGGCACCGGACCCGGGTCGGCTGTGGTCCGGGCCGTCCGTGAGTACGTCGAGCAGCGCCCTGGCATAGGCACGTTCCGCGTCGATGTCCGCATGACGAGCCCCCGGTCCGTCGTACGCCCCGTCCTGGAGGACCACCACGAAACCTTCGGGCACCGCCTCGAGCCGGTGGAACCGGTCCCCGAGCATCGCCCGCAGCTGGCTCTCCCGCGGCAGCCACACCACCTCGTCCTGGGCGATGCTGTCCAGCGCCCACTCGGTCGTGCCGTTGAAGCGGACGACCGCACCGGAGGCGAGCTGCTGGGTCTCGATGGTCATCTCGCTGACCACGAACACCTGCTCGTCCATGTCCCGGTCGGGCACCACGAACCGGTCTCCGGAGGACGGAGTCCAGCCCATCCCGGCGTCTCGCAGCCGGCGCGCCAGCTCGACGGTGATCATCCGAGCATTCTGCCCTGTCCGGCCCAGGCCTCATGCAGACGGACCCGGGGCTCCCCGCCAGGGGGGGGCGGGGGGCCGGACCGAAGTGGCTCCTTGGGG
>JAICRS010000297.1 GCA_025966335.1 Nocardioidaceae bacterium | reverse complement strand
GCTTGTTGCGGAACTTCTTGATGCAGCTAAAGATGTAGTCCCAGCGCCCGCAGTTGAGGCCGGCGGAGTGGTCGCGCAGCTCGTACAGGATCTCGTCCATCTCGAACGCCGCCAGGATCGTCTCGATCAGCACCGTCGCGCGCACCGAGCCCTGCGGGATGCCGACCTCGCGCTGGGCGTGGCAGAACACGTCGTTCCAGAGCCGTGCCTCGAGGTGGCTCTCCATCTTCGGCAGGTAGAAGTACGGGCCGCTGCCGCGCGAGAGCTGCTCGGCGGCGTTGTGGAAGAAGTACAGCCCGAAGTCGACGAGCGCACCGACGAGCGGCTTGCCGTCGAGGGTCAGGTGCGCCTCGTCGAGGTGCCAGCCGCGGGGCCGGGGCAGGATCACCGGCAGGTGGTCGGGGTCGTCGAGCTGGTAGCCCTTGCCCTCCGGCGACGTGAAGGCGATGGTGCGCCGCACGGCGTCGGCCAGGTTGACCTGGCCCTCGACGACGTTGCGCCAGTGAGGTGTGTTGGCGTCCTCGAGGTCGGCCAGCCAGACACGGGCACCGGAGTTGAGCGCGTTGATCGCCATCTTGCGACTGGTCGGGCCGGTGATCTCGACCCGGCGGTCCTGGAGGTCGCGTGGGGCCGGTGCCACCTGCCAGTCGGCGCTGCGGATCTCGGCTGTGGAGTCCAGGAACGCCGGCCGCTCGCCGGCCGCGATCCGCTCCCGGCGCGTCCGGCGGGCGGCGAGCAGCTCGTCGCGCCGCGTGCCGAACTGCCGCTGCAGGTCCGCCACGAACTCCAGCGCCTCCGGGGTCAGCACCTCCGCCGACCGGTCGACCGGCGGTCCGGACACCTGGATGCTCGTCATCGACCCATCATGTCGCGCTGGACGCCCCGCGTGCTCAGTCGGTGCGGAGCCGGATCCGGGGCGAGGTCGCCGCCAGGTGGTCAACGGTCCCGGAGGGCGTCGAGTGCCTGGGCGACCACCCGGGACACGTCCCCGTCGGCCGGCACCTCGAACCCCGGTTCGTCGGGCTGGAGCGGCTCGAGGACGGCCAGCTGGCTGGGCAGCAGGGAGGCCGGCATGTAGTGGTCGGTGCGGTGGCTCACTCGTGCGCCCGTCAGGTCCGGATCGGCGGTGAGGTGGCAGAAGACCACCTCCGGCCGGCCCTCGCGCAGCACGTCGCGGTACGAACGCCGCAGGGCCGAGCACGTCACCACCGCGGACCGGCCGGCCGCGATCTCCGCCGTCATCCACGCACCGATGCTGCGCAGCCACGGCCATCGGTCGTCGTCGGTCAGCGGGACGCCGGCGGCCATCTTGGCGACGTTGCCCTCGGGGTGGAAGTCGTCGCCCTCGGCGTACGGCCAGCCGAGCGCCGCCGCCAGCGCGATGGCCACGGTCGTCTTGCCGACCCCGGACACCCCCATCACGACGACCTGGTGCACCCCGGACTCGGACACGATGGGGACGCTACCCGCCGCGCGGCGCGGCGGCCGCCTAGGAGGACGCCTCCTTCTGGGAGCTCGAGGGCGTCGTCGCCCGGTGCCTGCGTCACCTCGCGGAGGCCGAAGCGGGATAGTCCGTGACGAAACTGTCGTGTGAAAGCGGTTCCAGGGAGCGGTTACGTCACGGACTGTCCCGCGACGCCCACCAGGAGAGCAGCGCGGCACGAGCGGCGTCCTCGGTCATGGGGCCGCTGTCGAGTCGGAGGTCGAGCAGGAAGCGGTAGGCCTTCCCGACGTCGGGGCCGGGCGGGATGCCGAGGATCTCCATGATCTGGCTGCCGTCGAGGTCGGGGCGGATGGAGGCGAGCTCCTCCTCCTCCGACAGCCGCGCGATCCGGGACTCCAGGTCGTCGTAGGTTCGCCGCAGCCTGTCGGCCTTCTTGGCGTTGCGGGTCGTGCAGTCGGCGCGCGTGAGCACGTGCAGCCGCTCCACCTGGTCGCCGGCGTCGCGGACGTAGCGACGGACCGCGGAGTCGGTCCACTCCCCGTCGCCGTACCCGTGGAACCGCAGGTGCAGCTCGACCAGCTTCGCCACCGCGTCGACCGTGTCGCCGGAGAACCGCAGCGCCTGCAGGCGCTGACGCGTCAGCTTGGCGCCGACCACGTCGTGGTGGTGGAAGGTCACCGAGCCGTCGTCCACGAACCGGCGGGTGCGCGGCTTGCCCACGTCGTGCATCAGCGCGGCCAGCCGGGAGACCAGGTCGGGACCGCCCAGTCGGTCCTCGAGGTCGATGGACTGCTCGAGCACCGTGAGGGTGTGCTCGTACACGTCCTTGTGGCGGTGGTGCTCGTCGCGCTCGAGGGCCAGCGCCGGCAGCTCGGGCAGCACGAGGGCGGCGAGACCGGTGTCGACGAGGAGGGTCAGACCCAGCCGCGGGTACGGCGCCATCACGAGCTTGGCGATCTCGTCGCGGATCCGCTCGGCGGAGATGATCGAGATCCGGTCCGCCATCGCCGTCATGGCCGCCACGACCGCCGGGTCGACGGTGAACGCGAGCTGGGCCGCGAAGCGCGCGGCCCGCAGCATCCGCAGCGGGTCGTCGGAGAACGAGTCCTCGGGCCGGCCGGGGGTCCGCAGCCACCGGTTCGCGAGGTCGACCACGCCGCCGTACGGGTCGACGAACTCCCGGCCCGGAACCGACACGGCCATCGCGTTCACCGTGAAGTCGCGCCGTCCGAGGTCGCCGGTCAGGGTGTCGCCGAAGTCCACCACCGGCTTGCGCGAGGTCGGGTCGTAGCTCTCGGAGCGGTACGTCGTGACCTCGACCTGCCAGGCCCCCTTGCGGCAGCCGATGGTCCCGAAGTCCCGGCCCATGTCCCAGACGGCGCCCTGATCACCCGTCCACCCGCGCAGCAGCCGCTCGGTGTCGTCGGGGCGCGCGGACGTGGCGAAGTCGAGGTCGTTGTGGGCACGCCCGAGCATCGCGTCGCGGACGGGGCCGCCGACCAGCGACAGCTCGTGACCGGCGCCGGCGAACAGCGCGCCCAGGGGGTCGAGCAGGGGCGCGATCCGGTCCAGCTCGTCGCTCACGGAGCGCTCGACGTCGGCGATCCGCAGGGGAGGGATCTCGGCGCCGGACACGGGGAGCCAGCCTAGTGGCCGCCGCTCGAGCAAGCCCATTCGCTCCCCGGGAGTGACGTCCCCGCCGACTACAGTCAGGGGGTGCCCCGAGCCTCGATGCTGCTGCCTGCCCTGGTGGGCACAGC
>JAICRS010000281.1 GCA_025966335.1 Nocardioidaceae bacterium | reverse complement strand
TCGTCGTACCACTCGCTGGGGTTCACCGTGGCGGACTCGAGGTCGGCGTTGCCGAGCAGGTAGTCCTTGGACAGTGGCGGTCGCTCGTAGGGGAGGTGCCGCTCGTCGCCGTAGACGATCAGCTGCCCGTCGTACCCGTTCTCCCGCAGGGCCTGGACCGCCTTGGCGGCGGCCAGTCCGGCGCCGACGACGACGAAGGGGTTGCTCATCGTGCCTCCTTGCGTCCGCGGGTGAGCGAGAGGAACTCGGCGCGTGCAGAGGCGTCCTCGCGCAGGGTGCCGAACAGTGCGGACGTGACCGTTCGGGCACCGGCGGCGCGCACGCCCCGCAGGCTCATGCAAGTGTGCTCCGCCTCGACGACCACGCCAACCCCGACCGGCGAGAGCTGGTGCTCGAGGTGCTCGGCGATCTGCTTGGTGAGCCGTTCCTGGGTCTGCGGACGCTGGGCGAAGAAGTCGACCATCCGGGCGAACTTCGACAGGCCGAGGATCCGGTCGCCGGGCAGGTAGCCCACATGGGCCACGCCGACGAAGGGCAGCATGTGGTGCTCGCACAGCGACCGGACGGGGATGTCCTGGACCAGCACCAGCTCGTCGTAGTTCTCGGTGTTGGCGAAGGTGGTGCAGTCGAAGGCGGGCACCGTGAGCATCTCGGCGTAGGCGTGGGCCATCCGGCGCGGGGTCTCGGCCATCTCGTCGGAGTCGATGGCGAGCCCGAGGGCGGTGAGCAGGTCAGCGGCCGCCTTCTCAGCCGCCCTCAGGTCCGCCGGTTCCTGGTCATGCGACACCCGTGGGCGCCACCGGGCCAGGGCGTCCGCCGCCGCGTGGCTCACCGGCCCACCTCGGCAGCGCCGGCACCGGTGGCAGTGGCGCGGGCGGTGCCGTGCGTGGAGGCCAGACGGGCTAGGGCCAGCGCGGCGACGAACAGGCCGAAGTCGCGCAGTGCGACGTCGTAGAACTCGCCCATGGTGACCAGGTTGACGATGATGCCGACCAGCCAGAGGGCGACCACGTAGCCGCCGATCTTGGGCCGCACCGCGACCAGGATGCCGGCGACGATCTCGATCACGCCGACCATCAGCATCGCCTGGTGCGCGGTGCCGGGGACGATGTCGTTGATCCAGGGGGCGAGGTACTGCTCCCAGTCGGTGAGCAGGCCGGCGAACTTGTCGAGCCCGAACAGGATCGGGGCGACGGTGAACACGGTGCGGAGCAGCAGAAAGGCATCGTGGGCACCGTCGCGGGACGGGGTGGCGGAACCGGAGTGCGGCTTGCGGAAGTGTGTGTTGGTCATCTTGGGGCCTCCAGCCTCTAAAGGAGTATGTTTTTGACTTTAGGACTCTGGCGAGGTTTCGTCAATGGATCTATCCTTTAGAAATCGCAACGGAAGGACGAGAGTGGGCGACGAGTTCGCAGCACAGGTCTCCGGTGTCGGCGCGCTGGCCGAGCCGGCTCGCCGTGCGCTGTACCTGTACGTAGCCGCCCAGCCCGAGGCCGTCAGCCGGGAACAGGCGGCCGACGGCTGTCACCTGCCGCTCCACTCGGTGAAGTTCCACCTCGACCGGCTGGTCGACGAAGGCCTGCTCGAGGTCGAGTTCCGCCGGCTCTCGGGCCGGACCGGACCCGGCGCCGGTCGCCCCTCGAAGCTCTACCGCCGGTCGTCCCGACAGGTGACCGTCTCGCTGCCGGACCGGCGCTACGACCTGGCCGGCGAGGTCCTCGCCGCCGCGATCGACCGCGCGCTGCGCGAAGACGTCGCGTTGAGCGACGCGATCGCCGAGGCGGCGCAGCAGGAGGGGCACCGGATCGCCGCGGAGGCGGACGCGGAGGCGGATCCGGCGGCGGAGCCCGGCGACGAGCTGGAGCGTACGTCGACCGTGCTGGCTGCGCACGGCTACGAGCCGCGGACCTCGGACGACGTGATCAGCCTGGCGAACTGTCCCTTCGACAGCCTCGCCCGCGAGCACACCGAGCTGGTCTGCGGGATGAACCTGTCCCTGATCGACGGGGTCCTCGAGGGGATGCACTGCCACGGTCTCGAGGCGGTGCTCGACCCGGAGCCGGGGCTGTGCTGCGTGAAGGCCCGCAAGCGCAGCTGACGGGAGCGCGTCAGCCGGTCGTCGCCCCCCGGAACACCCGGGCCACCCTCAACGCTCGCGTCGAGGTGAACGGCTCGGCGCCGAGCTCCACCGGTGCCTGCAGCATGACCACCGTGGTGTCGGTGCGCACAGCGAGGTCGCTGCGCCGCTCCGTCGGGTCGCCGGGGTAGCGGTCCGAGAGCGCCACGCCCTCGCCGAGCATGACCACCTGGCCGACCAGGATGCGGCCTTCCGAGCCGGACTCCTCGGTGCAGTCCTCCCGGTTTGCCACCAGCAGCGAGAAGAACGCCCCGGCCACGGCAGGGGACCCGAACCCCACCTCCGACACGGTGACGGGGATGTCCTCGAAGGTGTACCGCACCTCGACCGCCGTACTCGGGATCGGCATCGGGTTGAGCTGCAGGCACTCGTCCGGGACCGCGGAGTCCAGCACGTCGTCGACGTCCTGGTCGTAGGCCGGCACCTGGGCCGACTCGTGCGCGCCGCCCCGCCCGTAGTCGTGCTCGTTCGAGACCGCGCGGCTGTAGTCCCAGCCGGGTCCGAGGTCGTCCGCCGTCGGGAAGGCGGCCCGCGCGTCCGCGTCGGCCAGCTCCGGTCGGCTGAAGTTCGGGTCGGGACGGACCGGACCGGTGTCCGTCGCCGGTGCGCGCGACGAGGGCAGCTCGTCCGGGCTGGGCACGGTCGTGTCCGTGCAGCCCGTGGCGAGCAGGAGTACGGCGCACGGCAGCACGCCGCGGGCGAGCAGCGGACCCATGTCCCGACCCTAGTCCCGGCCGGCGGGTTCAGCACCTGGCGACTGACCTCGCGGCTTCGGCGTGGTTGTGGGCCCGGGGCATCGGCGCGAGACTGCACGGATGAGTACGTTCGCGACCACGCACGAGCCGCTCGAGGCGCGTGACGTCCTGCTCGGCCGCACCACGCACGTGCGCCGGATCCTGCCGAACAAGAACCGGCGGATGATCGGGGCGTGGTGCTTCCTCGACCACTACGGCCCCGACGACATCAAGCAGACCGGCGGGATGTGGGTGCCGCCGCACCCGCACACCGGGCTGCAGACCGTGACCTGGCTGTTCGAGGGGGAGGGGTTGCACACCGACAGCCTCGGCTCACATCGGCGGATCCTGCCCGGCCAGCTCAACGTGATGACCGCCGGTCATGGCATCTGCCACGCAGAGGTCTCCCCGGACGACGCGCCGACCCTGCTGCACGGCGTACAGCTGTGGACCTGCCTGCCGGACCAGGTCCGCGACACCGCGCCCGCCGACTTCACCCACCTCGCCGACCTGCCGACCTATCACGAGGGCGGGATGGCCCTGCGCGTGTTCATGGGGTCGCTGGCCGGAGAGACGTCGACCGCGCCGGCGTACACGCCCCTGGTCGGCGCCGAGAT
>JAICRS010000135.1 GCA_025966335.1 Nocardioidaceae bacterium | reverse complement strand
GGCGATCCCTTCGACCACGGCGAGCGGGGGAGGGTCCTCGCGGAGGCGGCGGGCGAGCTCGGCGACCGCGTCGGGGTCACCCTCGACCTCGGCGACCACTCCAGCGACGGTGTTCGCGACCGTGCCGGCCAGCCCGAGGTCCGTGGCGGTGACGTAGACGAACGGCCGGAACCCGACGCCCTGGACGACGCCGAACACCTCGAACCGGCGGCGGATCCGGGTCGCGCGTGCCCGGCCCATCATCTCCAGACCGGACATCGCCGCGCCCGCCTTGGCCTCGTCGATCACCTCCATCGCGAAGCCCATGTGGATCAGGATCCAGTCGCCGGCCGCGGGCGGAGTCTCGAGCATCCCGATGTTCACCCGGCGCTGGGCGCCCTCGACGTCGACCAGCGCGAGCTGGTCGGCGTAACCGTCGACGATCTCGACGATCCGTCCGGGGATGCCCAGGCACATGGTCAGCGCCTCCCGGTCTCGACGGGTTCGGCGGTTTCGACCGGCTCGACCGGCTCGACCAGCGACGCGACCAGGCCGCGGACCGTCTCGACCGCGGCGGGCACGGCGGCCGCGACCGGGTCGGACAGCCCGATGCCGTCCTCGACGGTGGCCGGCCGGCAGCCCACCACGAACGTGGGAGGCAACGTCCCGCCGAGCGGCTCCAGGCTGGCGAGCACGGCCACCGGGTCCATCCCGTGCGCGTCGATCTCGCCCTCACCCAGGTCGTCCGGGCCGACCTGCAGCACCCTGATCTCGCCGGGTTCCCCGTCGAAGGGCAGGGCGTCGACGAGCACAAGGGCGGCGTACCCATCGAGCAGGTCGTAGGCCAGGTGCATCCCGCGGATGCCGTAGTCGACCACCCGCACGTCGTACGCCAACGGATCCTGGCCGGGCTCGACCAGCCGGCGGACGACCTCGGGGCCGAAGCCGTCGTCGCCGAGGAAGAGGTTGCCGATGCCGGCGACCAGGATCCGTTCCGTCACGTCAGCTGCGCTCCTTGTCGGGCATGTCCTCGCCGCGCGGGACGCCCGTGGTGTGGGCCCCGGTGGACGACGACCCCTCGTCCTCCGCGGAGCCGCCGGACTCACTGGCCGGCTGCTCGTCGGCGGGAGAGGCGTGCTCGCCGCGCTCGGTGTCCTCGGGCTGGTCGGCCTTCATCTCGTCGTCGGCGACCGGGCCCACGGCACCGGCGGTCTTGGCGCCCTCCTTGGTGGACTTGTCCTGGCTGTCGACCTCGCCGCTCTTCTGCCGGTCGTCGTAGGGCGGAACCGTCTTGTTCTCGGTGTCGGGGTTGTCGTTCTCGTTGGGAAAGTCGGGGCTCATGGCCTGCTCCTCGTCGGTGGATGTCTGCTCAGCCGCCGCCCGGCTGCAGGTCCGGTGCGTCCGGGTCCTCGGGCATGGAGGGCTTCGCCGACGTGTCGGACTGCTCGGTGGCCCGACCCTCCTGACGGTCCGAGGGTCCTTCGGAAGGCTCGTCGGCGCCGGTGTCCCGCGAACCCTCAGGGCCGCGTGCCTCCTGCGGCTCCTCGTCCAGCTGCTCGCCTGGCTTGTCGCTCATGGATGGTGCTCCTGTCCGTTCGTCGTGCGGGTCACATCTGGCGGATCTTGATGTACCGCTGGATGTCCGGGATGGACCTGACACCGACCACCGCGGCCAGGGCCGCGCCCGCCAGGAGGACCACCGTGGTGAACTTGCCGATCGTTCTCATGGTCGGCTCTCCTCTCGCTGTGCTGGTTGCTGTGCTGGTTGCGGTCCCGGTTGTCGGGCTGGCTGTCCGGCTGCCTCGACCACCCGGACCTCCTCGGCCGACAGCGGGGTGACCTCGTCGGGGTCGAAGTACCAGTAGCGGCCGGACAGGTCGTTCAGGTCCGCCGCCGGGTCGTCGAGCAGGACCAGGGCCACGTGCGTGCCGCCGTCGACGTCGGAGAGCACGGCGGTGACCCGGGCCACCTGGTCCATGAAGAACAGGTCCTGGGCGTCGGCGCGGCGGCTCGGGTGCACCCGGACCAGGCTGTCCCGGGCGACCTTGACCCCGTCGATCGTGACTGCGTCGAGTCCGGGCTGCACGGCCTCGTCGGCCTCCGGCGACCACCAGGGGACGTCGGTCTCGAACGACGGCGGGTCGAGGTCGCGTACGTCGGACGCTCCCGGCCAGACCGGATCGGGCAGCGGGGACGCCTGCTCCGCGTGCGGGTTCCGCAGGATGCCGTGCATCTGCTGCAGCGTCTCGGGGGTCATCGCGTCGCAACGGTCGATGATCTCCCGGGCCCGCGGGTCTGTGGCACGGGCCTCGGCCTTCTCCTGGTCGGTCATCGTCATCACCCGCAGGGTGAGGATCTCGTCGATCTCGGTGGCGTCGAACAGGGAGCCGGCGCTCTCGGCCGCGATCTCGGGGTAGTCGTAGAGGATGATCGGCGACCCGAGCACCAGGTCGGTGTCGCCCGGCGCACCGGTCAGCACCGGCCAGCAGCGGCGCTGCGCGCAGGCGGCCGCCGCTGCGGCGGCCTCGGCCGGCGGCTCGAGCAGCGACACGAACTCCATCCCGTGCGCCTCGACGAGCAGGTGCGCGCCGATCAACGAGGTGCGGATCGCGTCGTCCTTGTCCGTGGTGGAGTCCGTCCGAACGTTGTCGACCCGCACCTCGAGCCTGGTGTACCCGTCCCGCGGCGTGATCCCGGCGGTCAGCCGTGCGGACAGCGGCCAGCGTCGGCGCAGGACATGTCCCACCTGCACGCCGTACTCGTCGGTGAGCTGCTCGACCTCCTCGCCGCCGGGCACACCGACAGGGTGGACGACGCCGTCGGCCAGGGACGACCAGGACAGGACTACGGTCTCCTCCCGCTCGGTCGCCTCCTCCCAGCTCGTCGTGGTGACGCCGTCGATGGTCAGCTCCTCGACCGGCTGCTGCTGCGCGTCGCAGACCTGCCGGCGCTGCAGCTGCAGGAACCGCAGGTGCACCACCACCGACTTGTCAGACGCTGTGGTCGCTATAGCGCGCGTGGCGTCTGACAAGTCGGTGAGGAGGCACTGCATGGCCATCGACGAGTCCTCGCCGAAGCCGGCTTCGGCGGCGCCGGGCGGGCCGAGCACGCCGAACTGCCAGCGGACCCGGTTCTTGCTCGAGCTCGCGCGGTAGGGGTAGAGCAGGTACCCCTCGTAGAGCACCGCGTCGGCCACCGCGCGCGCCAGGTCGAGGTTCACGACAGCACCTCGCCCTCGCGCGCGAGGAGCCGTTGCACGGTCTCCTCCCACGTGGTCAGGCCGTGCCGCGACCGGTAGTCGGCGAGGATCTCGAGCTGGTCACGGTCCATCCGGATCCATGCGGTGTTCGGGTAGTAGAGGTCGATCATCTGCTTCCAGACGGTCACCGGCATTGCGTACCGGGTGTCGCTGTCCCACGGCACCTGTTCCACCCCGAAGCCGTTGCTTCCGCGGGTGAACACGGTCCCCGAGAACAGGAACGACAGCGGCACGGTGTCCTCGCCGACCGCGTGCAGGTAGCGCGACCCGACCACGTCGAAGTCGTAGGTGCACGGCAGCGGCAGGTCGACCTCGGTGGCGCCGGTGAAGCCCTGCACGGTGGTGCTGCACTGCATCCACAGGAACGGCTTGAGGGTGTCGGCCCACCGGTCGCGGTCGCCGAACAGCGCGCGCAGGCCGCTCTCGTCGGCGGTCGTGTAGCCGCGCCGCTGCGGCTCGATCCGGACCTGGCAGCGCAGCGCGATCGCGTGCACCACCTGGCCGGTGGCCTCCTCGATCCGCAGCCGGGCGGTCAGCTGCGGCACCGCGGCGTAGGGCTCGGCGAACACGTCGAGCAGGGTGAACGTGTAGCCACTCATGGCGTGTCCCGGGACTCGACGGGCTTCGCCGGCCTGCTGAGCTTCTCGACGCGCGCGAAGAACGCGTCCGTCGCGGCGCGGGCCTCCTGGCCACCGTCGAAGCCGCGCCAGGTCGAGCGCATCGTGCCGACCAGCTCGTAGCACGCGTCGATCGGGACCAGGTGGCACACGAAGTCACCGTGCTCCCGCTCGGTGCGGTGGATCAGCAGCGCCTCCACGTCCGGGAGCACCTTCTCCAGCAGCGGGTTCGCCGCGACGATCCGGTCCCACGACGCCAGCTCGAGCTCGGACTCGGTCGCGCCGGCCGGCCCCGGGTAGAACGCGACGACCCGGTCCTGGACCGAGTTGCGGAACAGGAAGACCAGGCCGACCGGGATCTGCAGGTCGTCCCAGTCCGCGCGGGTGAAGACGAAACCGGGGAAGGACAGGTACCGGTCCGGCACCGCCCGGTAGCGCAGCCGGGCCTGCTGGTCGGTGAACAGCAGGTAGCAGGCGCGGCAGGTGCACATCAGGCTCCGGCTGTCGAGGTTCACCACGTGCTGGTGCTCCTCCTGGATCGGGGTCGCGCACATGTCGCAGCGTTCCCCCGGTACGACGGTGGGCCGGCTGCCGCTGATCCGGCGCAACGTGGCCAGCGGGGAGCCGTTCGGGACCGGGGCCGCGTTCATGCGCCCACCGGCGTGGGGACGGCGACCGAGACGACCTGTCCGTCGCCGAGCAGCGGCAACGGGTCGAGGTGCAGCTCGGGTACGTCGAGGCAGGCACCCGCCCGTCGTACCTCGTAGTGCAGGTTGCACGACGGGCAACGGAGCACCGCGTCACCCACGGCACCACCGAGCCGGCGGGCGAGCACGGCCCCGGCCAGGCTCGCGTCACAGCGGGCGCACCGGTCGAGGAACGCGAACAGGTCGTTGCCGATCCGGCAGACCAGCAGCGCGGTCCCGCCGACGGGAAGGGTGCGCACCGCTTCGGGACCCAGGTCGGCCAGCTCGGGCAGGGGGTGCCAGACCGAGCCCGTCTGCTCCTGGAGCCGGGACCGCAGCGAGTCCACTGGGATCAGCGTCCCGCCGCCGCCGGCCGGGTCCGTCGCGGCCTCCTCCACCTCGATCACGCCGACCTCCGGGGCTGCCGCCTCGATCGCGCCCTCGACCGCCAGCTTGAGGGTGACCGACGAGGACGGGCAGCCGTCGCAGCTGCCGAGCAGCCGCAGCCGCACCGTGCCGTCGTCGGTGACCGCGACCAGCTCGACGTCACCGCCGTGCGAGCCGAGGTAGGGCCGGACGCTCTCCAGCGCCTGCTCGACACGGGTCTCCACGTCGTAGGGATGCAGGCCGTGCACCATCAGCAGGCTGGAGACCAGGTCGTCGCCGGCGAGCCGGGCCATCAGGTCGTCGTCGAGGTGGCCGGACTCGTGGAGCAGGTCCATGAACCGTTCGAGGCCGGCGCCGTACAGGTCGGTGACCAGCCGGACCAGCTCCTCGGCCCGTTCGCGGGCCACCGAGCCGCCCGCCGAGCTGGCGTCGAGGAGCATGTCGATGCGTTCTCCGGTGGCCCGGAGGTCGGCCGAGCGGTCGGGTGAGTCGTGGCGCGGCTCCTGCTCCGCCCGGGCTTCTGCCATCGGGTGCTACTCGGTGCCGGCGGACTGGGTGGGGGAGTGCAGCTTCTCGAGCGTCTTGCCCTCGCCGAGGTACATGTGCACCCCGCACGGCAGGCACGGGTCGAAGCTGCGCACGGTGCGCATGATGTCGATCCCCTTGAAGTGCTCGCGGTCGTTCTCTTCGAAGATCGGCTGGCCCTGCACGGCGTCCTCGTAGGGGCCGGGCGTCCCGAAGGAGTCCCGCGGGTTCGCGTTCCACGGGGTCGGCGGGTACGGGTGGTAGTTCGCGATCTTCCCGTCGCGGATCACCATGTGGTGGCTCAGCACACCGCGCACGGCCTCGGTGAAGCCGCAGCCGATGCCCTCGTCGGGGACCTCGAACTTCTCCCAGGTCTTGGTGTGCCCGGCCCGGATCTCCGCGAGTGCCTTCTCCGCGAAGTGCAGGGCCGCCGCGGCGGCGTACGCCTGGAAGTAGGTGCGGGCGCGGTTCCGCTCGATGGTGTTGCTCCACTGCGGGATCTTCCACTCGAGCTCGACCGGGCCCTTGAGCGCGGTCTTCGGCAGGTTGATCTTCACGCTGCTGCCGGTCGACCGGATGTAGCCGATGTCGACCAGGCCGGCCAGCGCGGTCGACCAGAGCCGGGCCAGCGGGCCGCCGCCGGTGTCGAGCGCGAGGTAGTCCTTGCCGTCGTACCAGCGCGGGGACATCACCCAGGAGTACTTGCTGTCCAGGTCACGCTTCTGCGGCCGCGGGTTGGTGTGCTGGTTCCACGGGTGCCGCCGGTCGACCGGATTGCCCAGCGGGTCGTGGGTCACGAACATCTCCTGGTCCTCCCAGTCGTCGTAGTACGACGAACCGAGCAGGATCCGGATGCCGAGGTTGATCTCGACCAGGTCGGTGGTGACCAGCTTGCCGTCGACGACAATGCCGGGGGTGACGTACATCTTCCGGCCCCAGCTGGTCATGTCCTTGTACTCGAAGTTGCAGTGCTCGGGGTCCTGGAACGAGCCCCAGCAGCCCAGCAGGATCCGGCGGTTGCCGACCTCCTCGTAGCCGGGCAGCGCCTGGTAGAAGAAGTCGAACAGGTCGTCGTGCATCGGGACGACCTTCTTCATGAACTCGACGTAACGCATCAGCCGGGTCAGGTAGTCGGTCATCAGCTGGATGGTGGCGACCGTGCCGACGCCGCCCGGGTAGAGCGTGGACGGGTGGACGTGCCGGCCCTCCATCAGGCAGAACATCTCGCGGGTCCACCGGCTGACCTGGAGCGCCTCGCGGTAGAACTCACCGGTGAACGGGTTCAGCGAGCGCATGATGTCGCCGATGGTCTTGTAGCCATGGGCTTCCGCGTTCGGGGCGTCGGTGCGGTTGGCCTGCTCGAGCACGCCCGGGTTGGTCTCGGCGACCATCTTCTCGCAGTAGTCGACCCCGACCAGGTTCTCCTGGAAGATGTTGTGGTCGAACATGTACTCCGCGGCCTCGCCGAGGTTCACGATCCACTCACCCAGATGAGGCGGCTTCACGCCGTACGCCATGTTCTGGCAGTAGCAGGAGCAGGTGGCGTGGTTGTCGCCGCAGATGCCGCAGATCCGGCTGGTGATGAAGTGGGCGTCGCGCGGGTCCTTGCCCTTCATGAAGATCGAGTAGCCACGGAAGATCGAGCTGGTGCTGTGGCACTCGGCAACCTTCATGTTGCCGAAGTCGATCTTGGTGTAGATCCCGAGACTGCCGACGATGCGAGTGATCGGGTCCCACGCCATCTCCGTGAGGCCTTGTGTGTCCGTGGAGACACTGGTGGGGCTGGGAATCGTCGACGTCATTGCGCCGCCTCTCTCGTCTCCCACGACCGGCGAACGCGACTTACCAGGTGCGCTTGGCTCCGGTGGTGAGCTGCTTGCCCCGGTGGCGCCACTTGGGCTCCTTGTCCAGGGTGTGGGTGGTTACGCCGCGGAGGCGTTTGATGGTCTTCCCGTAGGGACCGACCGCATTGGTGGAGAGCTTGCCGCCGGGCGGCTCGTCCATGAACGGCATGAACTTGTCCGGGAAGCCGGGCATCGTGCAGCCGATGCAGATCCCGCCGACGTTCGGGCAGCCGCCGATGCCGTTCATCCAGCCCCGCTTGGGCACGTTGCACTTCACCGTCGGACCCCAGCAACCGAGCTTGACGATGCACTTGGGGGAGCCGTACTCGGTGGCGAAGTCCGCCTGCTCGTAGTAGCCGGCCCGGTCGCAGCCCTCGTGCACGGTCATCCCGAACAGCCAGGTCGGGCGCAGCGCGTCGTCGAGCGGGATCATCGGCGCCTGCTCGGTCGCCATGTAGAGCAGGTAGGTCAGCGTCTCGGACAGGTTGTCCGGCTGGATCGGGCAGCCCGGCACGCACACGATCGGGATCCCGGCCTTGGACTTCCAGTCCCAGCCGAGGTAGTCGGGCACGCCCATCGCGCCGGTCGGGTTCCCGGCCATTGCGTGGATGCCGCCGTACGTCGC
>JAICRS010000266.1 GCA_025966335.1 Nocardioidaceae bacterium | reverse complement strand
TCCAGACCCTGCTCCGGACCGCTCGATGTCGAAGGCATGGAGGCGACCCTGCCAGGGAAGACTCAGGTGCTGCAGAAGTTATCCACAGGGGTCCCTGGTGAGCGTCCAGAGAGCTCGATGTCGTTCCCGTCCATATGGACGGGAACGGCATATCGGGCGCGCGCCGACGGACCAGCGCCGGGTCAGCGGCCCTGGGCAGCGACGGCCTTGATCGCCTCCTCGGCGGCGGCCGGGTCGAGGTACTGCCCACCGCGCTCGAGGGGCCGCATGTTCTCGTCGAGCCGGTACACCAGCGGGATCCCGGTCGGGATGTTCAGGCCGACCACCGCCTCCTCCGACATGTCGTCGAGGTGCTTGACCAGCGCGCGCAGCGAGTTGCCGTGCGCGGCGACGCAGACCGTCTGGCCGGCGCGCAGGTCGGGGACGATCGCGTCGTACCAGTAGGGCAGCATCCGCTCCACCACGTCGGCCAGGCACTCGGTGCGCGGGACGATCTCGTCGGGGAGGTCGGCGTACCGGGCGTCCCCGATCTGCGAGCACTTGTCGTCGTCCGCGATCCGCGGCGGGGGTGTGTCGTAGGAGCGGCGCCAGAGCATGAACTGCTCCTCACCGAACTCCTCCTTGGTCTGCTTCTTGTTCTTGCCCTGCAGCGCGCCGTAGTGACGTTCGTTCAGCCGCCAGGAGCGCTTGACCGGGATCCAGTGCCGTTCGCAGGTGTCGAGGGCGAGCTGCGCGGTGGTGATCGCGCGGCGCAGCACCGAGGTGTGCAGCACGTCGGGAAACACGTCGGCGTCGGCCATCAGGGTCCCGCCGCGGGCGGCCTCGGTCCGGCCCTTCTCGGTCAGCGGCACGTCCACCCAACCGGTGAACAGGTTCTTGGCGTTCCACTCGCTCTCGCCGTGGCGGAGCAGGACGAGCGTGTACGGCGCGTTCGCAGTCATGTGCTTCACACTAACGAAGCGCGACCGTGGCTCAGGAGGGGAGCGGTACGTCCGCGAAGTCCGGGTGCTCCGAGGAGACGACCGGGACCTCGACCATGACGGTCTGCCCACGCTCGAAGGCGAAGCTGAGCTCGATGAACCGGCCGGGCTGGATCTGGTCGCCGGTGACCGTGACGCTGCCCTCGTCGGCGAGCTGCTGGAGCTGACCGGCCGGGATCTCGATCGGTGCGCCGGCGGTCTCCACGGCGATCGAACGGTCGTCGCCCGCGCCGGCGACCTCGGTCAGCGCGTCGTCGTTGCGCTGGTCGTTGTTGACGAGCCCGGCGATGATCGTGCCGCTCCCGTCCTCACCGGAGACGATCAGCGCATGCAGCACGTCCACGCTGCCGTCGCGGTTGTTGACGCCGATGCCCGGCGTGTACACCTGGTCCGTGGGCGCGTTGAAGTTCGAGCCGCACGACGACAACGCGGGGACAGCGAGCGCAACGGCTGCTGCGGCGATGCTGCGACGAAGGGTGGCGTTCACGGCCGTCACGGTTCCTCTCGGTGCGCTGCCGGACCGCTCGGAGCGGCCCGCAAAACACGCAGGAGTCTAACGGTCACTGCCGCACACCGACGGTCAGGGCGGCGATCACCACCCCCGCGGCGGCGAGCAGCGTGAACGCCATCGAGATCCACAACAGCCGGGGTGCACCGATCTTCAACGCGATCCGCAACGGCAGGTGCCGGATGCCGGTGTCGTTGTCCTCCACGAGATCGGGCAACGTGTTCAGGAAGTGGATGCCGACACCGAGCAGCGCCGCGAGCACGGTCATCGCGATCGTCGGTGGGCCCCCGTGGAACCCGCCACCCAGTCCGCCGTACGACAAGAACGCCGGCAGCAGGCCGAACGAGACGGCGTACGGCAACCAGGACAACACGGTCTTCTTGAACCAGAAGTTGTACATCCACGCCGACGCGACCGCGACCAGGTGCGCGATGCCGGCGACGGTGCCGTTGGCGATCGAGAGCGGGATGAGCAGGAGTACGACGCATGCGATCGCGAAGGTGACCGTCCCGGTGTCGACCCAGCCGAGTGCGACCGGCTTGTCCTCACGGGCGACCCGCTTGTCGCGGTGCCGGTCGACCACGTCGTTCATCCAGCCGATCGTGAGCTGTCCGGACAGGACCGTGGCGGCGACCAGAGCGCACTCGACACCGGACCTACCGGTGAGGGCAGCCGCGGCGGTCAGCAGGATCGTCATGGCCGCCGTCGGCAGGGGATGGCAGGCCAGGACGAGCGACAGGACCAGCCCCGGTTGCTTCCTGAACTTCATGCTCCGCAGTATTGAACAGGTTCGGCGCCGATGCGTGAACAGACCCGCGAATCCCTTTGTTTTCAAGGATTCTGCTGCTGCTCCGTGCCATGCGCTGCGCGCCATCACGCATATCGAGGACGCTTCTGTCAAGCCCCAATGTGCCCTCTGACCTGCGCAAACGGTAAAGGGACCACTCCTCCGGCCGTGTTAGACTAGTCACCTAGGAAGGGGTACTTGGCACATGACATTTACCGTCGGCGAAACGGTTGTTTATCCAAATCACGGGGCTGCAGTAATCGAGGACATCGAGACCCGACAGATCAAGGGTGAGGACAAGCAGTACCTGGTCCTCCGGATCGTCGCCCAGCAAGATCTCGTCGTCCGCGTCCCTGCTTGCAACCTGGATCTCGTAGGTGTTCGAGACGTAGTCGACAAGGAAGGTCTGGATCGGGTCTTCGACGTGCTGCGCGCCGCGCACACCGAGGAGCCGACCAACTGGTCCCGTCGCTACAAGGCGAACCTGGAAAAGCTGCACTCCGGTGACGTGATGAAGGTGGCAGAGGTCGTCCGCGACCTGTGGCGCCGCGAGCGTGACCGTGGCCTGTCGGCCGGCGAGAAGCGGATGCTGGCGAAGGCCCGCCAGATCCTCGTCTCCGAGCTGGCGCTTGCCGAGCACACCAACGAGGACAAGGCAGAGGCACTTCTCGACGAAGTCCTCGCGTCCTGAGCTCCTGCTCCATCGCAAGACCCTCGTGGCTCCGGCCGCGGGGGTCTTCGCATGTCCGGGCCCGGTGAGTACGTCGGACGTGGCCGGCGTGCCTTCGGGGGCCGACCGGGTCAGGGCGGTCGGTGTCGTGGTGGACGCGACCGCCCTGGCCGGCGTACTCCTGCACGGTGAGCCGCTGACCGCCCATGCCGCGCGAGCCCTCGTCGCCGCGCGCATCGAACCGGTCGCCGACGGCACGTCCTGGGAGAGCGTGGTCGCGCGCGGCCTGCCCCTCGTCGTGCACCACGCCGCCTGCCCGTTGACGCCGGCCTCGTTCATCGCCGTCCAGGTCGACCAGGCGGTCGTCCTGGACCGGGCACGCGTCGGCGTCAGACCCGTCACCGACACGATCAAGACAGTTGCGGCCGGGCGGGTCGGTGCCACCGTTGACCGGGAGTCGCTCGTCGAGGTGGCCGCCCCCCTCGTCCTGCCGGCGTCGCTGGTGGCGAGTCTCGACGGTTGGCCGGGCCTTGCGGATCTGCCGGCCCTGGTAGCTCGGCTCCGGGGCCATGCTCTGGTCGACCTGGTCGACCTGGTCGACCTGGTCGAGGCGCCGGTCCTGGCCCGCCGGGTCGAGGACGCGTCCGCGGTGCGGGTGCTCGAGGCGTTCGCGGACCTGCACCCGGAGCGCTGACCCGCCCACCGGTGTCGGCCGGTGACGACGTCGCGCCCCGTCGAGCAGTCGACCCGGTCATCGATGTGACCCGTGCCACGTCTCCGGCCGTCCTGGGGCTCTGGTCAAGGACCGCGCGCCATGATTAGATACAAGAAACTTAGAAATATAGAGGAGGAGCGATGAGGCGACGTACACG
>JAICRS010000261.1 GCA_025966335.1 Nocardioidaceae bacterium | reverse complement strand
CTACACCACCCAGGGCCTGCCCGGCGAGGAGCCGACCTCGAACACGTCGTCGCGGGCGCCGAACCAGGGCCCGCAGCGCATCGACGAGGAGGAGAGCGCCGTCCCCGCCCCGGTCGACGCCGCTGGTGGGTCCGGCTCGGGAGGCACCACCCGCAACTACCTGGTCGGCTTCCTCGGCGCGGTCCTGGCGCTCGCGCTGCTCGCCGGTCCGCGCGTGGCCCGAGTCCTGGTCCGGCGCCGCCGTTGGGCCGCCGCGCAGTCACCGGTCGAGGTCGCCGAGGCGGCGTGGAGCGAGCTGCGGGACAGCGCCCTCGACCTGGGCCTGCCCTGGGACGACTCGGTGACCCTGCGCACCCGTGCCCGTTCGCTGGTCAGCTCGTTCGGTGAGCCCGGCGGCAACGAGGACGAGTGGACCCGCCGGCCGGTGACCGGGCCGACCGCCAACCCGGAGGCCACCGAGGCCCTGCAGCGGTTGGTGCAGTTCGTCGAGCGCGCCCGTTACGCCCCGACCGTGACCGAGCAGGACGTCTCCGACGACGTGGACCTGTGCGTCACCGCGCTGCGGGACGGTGCCACCAAGCAGCGCCGGTTCCGGGCGACCTGGCTGCCGGAGTCGCTGCTGAAGGGGTTGAGCGGGGCGGCTGCCCGGCGCCGCGCGGCCGCCATGAGCGCAGGGGTGTCCGAGCCCGGCATCGACCACGCCGTCTAGCCCGGCCGGCCGAGTGGGCTCGTCGGCTCGTCTGCCCGCATGGGGCAGGCAGCTGCCGAGCAGACGTACGACGGAGCGGGCGGATGCCGTGGGTCAGAAACCGTTGCCCTCGCGGCGCCGGCGCCAACGCTCCTCGAACCGCTCCATCATCGAGTGGTTGCTCTTGCTCGCGCCACGGGTGCGCGACGAACGCTTCTTGGCCTTGCCGCCCTCGATCACGCTGAGCCCGAACGCGGCCTCAGGTGAGTCGGCTACTGCTCGTCCTTCTGCTGACTGGGGTGCCGAATTTTGTCCCCTCCACGAGGACAGGGCGACATAGGCGGACCCGAGCATCACCACGAAGCCGACGATGCCGACCACGGTCTGCTGCATCACCGCACCGGTCATCAGGACGACGACGCCGACCAGGAAGACAGCGCCGGCGATGTAGGAGCGTCGACGCGCGTTGCGGCGCAACGTCGTACCTCTCAGTGCCGAGGCGAACTTGGGGTCCTCGGCCACCAACGCGCGTTCCATCTGCTCCAGCAGACGCAACTCTTCTTCCGAGAGCGGCACGGTTTCCTCCCGCCAATGATCTTGGATTCAGTCTAGGCAGACGTTTGGTAACTCGGTACCCGACCCAGTAAAAATCATCACCAGTTGTTACCACCGACGTCGTCCGAGAGCTCGGGTGTCACATCCCGGGCATCCCCTGGAACGGATGGCATGATCTCGATGTGCCCACCACCCGGATGACACGGCTGCCCGAGAAGGGGCGTTCCGACCTCGCCGAGCTGCACGCGTTGCTCGACGAGGTACACCTCGCGCACATCGGTCTGGTCACCGACGACTCCCCGTTCGTCGTCCCGACCGGGATCGCCCGGGACGGTGACCAGGTCCTCGTGCACGGGTCGACCGGATCACGGTGGATGCGCTCGGTCGCCGCCGGGACCAAGGTCTGCGTCGCCGTCACGTCGCTGGACGCGGTGGTGGTCGCGAGATCCGCGTTCGAGTCCTCGTTCCACTACCGCAGCGCGGTGCTGTTCGGACGGTTCAGCCCCGTTCCCGACGCGGAGAAAGAAGGCGCGCTCGACCTGCTGGTCGAGGCCCTGGTGCCGGGCCGCGCACGAGAGGTCCGCCGGTCCACGGCACGCGAGCTGGCCGCGACGCTGGTGCTGTCGATGCCCATCGAGCAGTGGTCGTTGCGCGTGTCCCAGGACTGGCCCGACGACGAGGAGGCCGACGTCGAGGGGCCGGCCTGGGCCGGTGTGGTCCCGGTCGCCACCAGGTACGGCGTACCGCAACCTGCTCCCGACCTGCGCGACGGCATCGTGGTGCCGGCATCGGTGCGCGCCCTGTCGGCGCAGCCCCGGCCGACTTGCCCCTAAACTGTTGCCCGGCGCCACCGCGCCGCTGACACATCGCTCGGAACGGCACGTGCCCGACCGAACGGGGGACGAAGCCGGCGACAGCCGGCCGGACGGGCACGGAGGCCTGGATGAAGAAGCTGTTGAGCGTGCTGGCGGTG
Source organism: Nocardioidaceae bacterium (assembly GCA_025966335.1). Lineage (GTDB taxonomy): Bacteria > Actinomycetota > Actinomycetes > Propionibacteriales > Nocardioidaceae > Nocardioides_C. Next base: position 1,697 of record JAICRS010000261.1, on the reverse strand, counting down.
CTGGCGATGAGCCTCACGCTGACCACGGTGGTGTCGGCACCGGCGCAGGCCCGGCCGGACTGGGACCTGTCATCGCGGTTCGCCCGCGAGGTGGTCCGCCCCGGCGACGTCGACCGCGACACCTACAACATCGAGCACGTCTACGAGCTGCAGTACCGGCTGAAGTGGGCCGGCCTCCTCACCGCCCGTCCGAACGGCGTGTTCGGCCCGAGGACCGAGGAGGCGGTGAAGCGGTTCCAGAAGCGACGCGGGTTCAAGCAGAGCGGGATCGTCGGCTACCGGATGTGGAAGGCGCTGATCCAGCGCACCATCCAGGGCAAGGGCGGAGTGCCCGAGGTCTGCGAGACCCGAGGCTGGCACGCCTGCTACGACCGGTTCCGGCACCAGGTGAACCTGTACCACAACGGCAGGCTGCACAACTCCTGGCTGGTCCGCGGCGGCTCCTACGGCCGGCAGACCCGGCTCGGTGACTTCAAGGTGAACTGGCGCAACATCGACCACAAGAGCGGCCTCTACGACGGTGCGCCGATGCCGTTCTCACAGTTCTTCTCCGGCGGCCAGGCGCTGCACGGGTCGCGCTACATGATGGACCCGTTCGAGGGCCACAGCCACGGCTGCGTGAACTTCTGGGTCGAGGATGCCCGACAGCTCTGGAACCTCACCCACGACAAGAAGCTGCACGTGCACGTGTACGGCGCCTGGGACTGACTCGTCCCTTCACGGAGCGGGATGACCGGGGTCGGCGACGATGTCGAGCTCGTTCCCCTCGGGGTCGCGCATCAGCTGCCACCACACGCCGATCTCGTCGAGCAGCTCGGTGACCGGTTCCCCGACCCGGCTGCCGCCGAGCGCCTCGAGCCGTTCGACGAGGGCCGGCACCCCGAGCTCGAGCGGCGGGTGCACGTCGATGTGCATCCGGTTCTTGCCGGACCTGGGCTCGTCGACCCGCTGCAGGATCAGCACCGGCCCGACGGGCTCTCCCTCGGCCGGCACCAGCACCTCGAAGTCGGTCAGCGACGCCGCCGGCCGGTAGCCCATCGCTGCCGACCAGAACGCGACGAGCGCCTGCGGGTCACGGCAGTCGAGCACGACGGAGATCCTCATGCGTGGCAACGATAGGGCCGAGCCGGCCTGCTCGGACAGGGCTCAGGGCCGTCCCCCACCGATCAGGGTCGCCGGCCGCACCGCCGCGCTGCCGAACCGCAGCGTCGCCTTGTCGATCGCCCGGTCCGCCTCGGACCAGCCGCGTTCGCGGGCACCGAGGATCAGCTGCCGTTGCACGGTCGAGCGCGGCACCAGCCCCTCGACCCGGACCCCGACCAGCCGGATCCGTGCCCGTTGCAGGCCGAGGGCGAGGAACAGGTCGCTCGCGGTCCGGTAGATCTCCTGGGTCACGTCGGTGGCCTCCGACATCGTCCTCGACCGGGTGATCGTGGTGAAGTCGGCGAACCGGACCTTCAGGGTCACGGTCCGACCGGCCACGTGCGCCGTACGCATCCGCCCGGCCACCTTCGCGGAGAGCCGCAACACCTCGCGCAGGATGACGTCGCGGTCGTCGGTGTCGCGGCCGAAGGTCTCGTCGGCACCCATGCTCTTGTCCGGCTCGTCGGGTCCACGCCGCGGGGTGACCACCCGGCGGTCCTCGCCCCAGGCGAGCTGGTGCAGGTGGGAGCCGAGGCCGGCGCCGACCGCGCGTT
>JAICRS010000099.1 GCA_025966335.1 Nocardioidaceae bacterium | reverse complement strand
GCCGCCGCGAGCACCCCGCACAGGCCGACCGCGCCGTCGCCGACGACGACGGCGGTGGATCCGGGACGGACCCCGGCAGCAACGGCGGCGTGCCAGCCGGTGGCCATCACGTCCGAGAGCGCCAGCAGCGACGGGATCAGCGACTGGTCGGGCATCCCGTCGGTCCGCACCAGGCTGCCGTCGGCCTGATGGACCGTTGCGTACTCGGCCTGGCCACCCACGGTGAACCCCTGGTTGCGGCAGGCCGAGGTGACGCCGGCACGACAGTGCGCACAGGTGTTGTCGCAGTGCACGAACGGCGCGATCACGAAGTCCCCCGGCCGGAACGACCGCACCTGCGAGCCGACCTCCTCGACGACACCGACCATCTCGTGGCCGATCGGGCTGCCCGGCTCGATCGGGTTCTCGCCTCGGTACGGCCACAGGTCCGACCCGCACACGCAGCTGGCGACCACCTTCACGATCGCCTCGGTCGGCTCGCCGATGCTGGGCGCCGGCCGCTGCTCGAGCCGGATGTCGCCGGGGCCGTGGATCGTCGTGACGCGCATGCTTGGCATCCTAGGATGTCCCCCGACGACCCCTGCCGCGTGGTTCCGGCCACACGGCACGCGGCGGCCCGGCGTTGCGCGGTTGTCCTATCTCATATCTGAGATATGGTCGGAGCCATGACTGAGGACTACCTGAGCCGGATCGGCAATCTCATCCGCGACGCACGCAAGCACCGCGGCTGGACCCAGCAACAGCTCGCCGACGTCCTCGCCACCAGCCAGAGCGCGGTGAACCGGATCGAGCGCGGCCACCAGAACCTCAGCCTGGAGATGCTGGCCCGGATCGGTGAGGCCCTCGACTCCGAGATCGTCTCGCTCGGTGTGGTCGGTGGCCCCACCCACCTCCGCGTCTCCGGTCCCACCAAGCTGTCCGGCAGCATCGACGTGAAGTCGTCGAAGAACGCCGGCGTCGCGCTGCTGTGTGCCTCGCTTCTGAACCGGGGCCGTACGACGCTGCGCCGCGTCGCCCGGATCGAGGAGGTGAACCGGCTCCTCGAGGTGCTGCACAGCATCGGCGTGCAGAGCCGGTGGCTCAACGACGAGAACGACCTGGAGATCATTCCCCCGGCCGACATCGACCTGAGCAGGATCGATGCGGACGCGGCCCGGCGTACTCGCTCGATCATCATGTTCCTCGGCCCGCTGATGCACCGCGAGGACACCTTCGAGCTGCCCTACGCGGGCGGTTGCGACCTCGGCACCCGCACCGTGGAGCCGCACATGGCGGCGCTGCGGCCGTTCGGCCTCGAGGTCAAGGCCACCGAGGGCAGCTACCACGCGACGGTGAACCGGGCGATCACCCCGATCCGTCCGATCGTGCTGACCGAGCGCGGGGACACCGTCACCGAGAACGCCCTGCTCGCGGCTGCACGCCACGATGGCGTCACGGTGATCCGCAACGCCAGCCCGAACTACATGGTCCAGGACCTCTGCTTCTTCCTGCAGAAGCTCGGGGTGCAGATCGACGGTGTCGGCACCACCACGCTGACCGTGCACGGCCAGAAGGACATCGACACCGACGTGGATTATGCACCCTCGGAGGACCCGATCGAGGCGATGTCGCTGCTCGCCGCGGCGATCGTCACCGACTCCGAGATCACCATCTGCCGGGTCCCGATCGAGTTTCTCGAGATCGAGCTCGCCCTGCTCGAGGAGATGGGGTTCAGCTACCACCGCAGCGAGGAGTACGTCGCCGCCAACGGCCACACGCGCCTGGTGGACATCACGACCAAGGTCTCGGTGCTGCACTCCCCCATCGACAAGATCCACCCGATGCCGTTCCCGGGGCTGAACATCGACAACCTGCCGTTCTTCGCGGTGATCGCGGCGGTCGCGCAGGGCCAGACGCTGCTGCACGACTGGGTCTACGAGAACCGGGCCATCTACCTCACCGAGCTGACCAAGCTCGGTGCGCAGGTCAAGCTGCTCGACCCGCACCGGGTGATGATCGAGGGCCCGACCCGGTGGCGCGGCGCCGAGATCGTCTGCCCGCCCGCGCTGCGTCCGGCGGTGGTGATCCTGCTCGGGATGCTGGCGTCGAAGGGCACCTCGGTGCTGCGCTCGGTCTACGTGATCAACCGCGGTTACGAGGACCTGGCCGAGCGGCTCAACACGCTCGGCGCGCGGATCGAGACCTTCCGGGACATCTGAGCCGGCCCGCCGCCCCGGCGGCCTCGCGGCATGGGCTCAGTCGAAGAGGGTCTCGATGTAGGAGCGGGTCCGCGGACGGCTCGGCGGCGGAGCGGTCATGTCCTCGGTGATCCGCGGCAGCGGCTCGGTCATCGGGCCGCTGTGCTGGTGGAAGTCGTTCTCGGCCTCCACCAGGTTCCCGAGGTCGGCGCGCTCGAGGAAGATGCCGTTGCAGGACGAGCATCGACTGACCGAGACGCCGCCGAGCGAGCGGGTGCTCATCGCGGACTGGCACTTGGGGCAGGTCATCGCGTCCATGCCTCCGAACATACTCCCGGGGCAAGCCGAGCCCGCGGATCAACGCGCGGCTGAGTACGAACGCGGATGTGACGCGCGCGCGTCACCGTCAGCATGGAGCCATGACGTTGGATACTGCTCTGGTGACGCGACCACGCACCGGTTTCCCGTTTCTCGACGAGGGTCTTGACCACCCCGGAGCGGTGCTCGCGTTCGCGCACCGCGGCGGCGCCTTCCACCCCGAGATCGAGGGGCTGGAGAACACGATGGCCGCGTTCCAGCACGCGGTCGACCTGGGCTACACCCATCTGGAGACCGACGTGCACGCCACCCGTGACGGCGCGCTGCTCGCCTTCCACGACACGGTCCTCGACCGGGTCACCGAACAGGAGGGGCCGGTCGCCGAGCTGGAGTACGCCGAGGTGGCCGAGGCGCTGATCGGCGGCCGCGAGCAGATCCCGACGATGGCCTCGTTGTTCGAGCAGTTCCCCGAGGCCCGGTTCAACATCGACCTCAAGTCCGACGCCGCGGTGGAGCCGCTGATCGCTCTGTTGGAGGCGACCGATGCCCATGACCGGGTCTGCGTCGGGTCGTTCTCGTGGCGTCGGATGCGACGGTTCCGCGCGCTGGCCGGTGCCCGGGTGGCCACCGCCGCGACCCCCTTCGACGTGGTCGCGTTCCGGGCCCTGCCGGCAGTCGCCCGGTCCGTCGTACTGGCACGCAGCCGGGCGGCGGCGCTGCAGGTGCCGCACCGGCGTGGCCCACTGACCGTCGTCACCCCGGGGCTGGTCGCGCGGGCACACGCGCTCGGCAAGCACGTCCACGTGTGGACCGTGGACGACCCCACGGAGATGCGCCAGCTGCTCGACCTCGGGGTCGACGGCCTGATGACCGACCGGACCGACGTGCTGCGCGAGGTCCTCATCGAGCGCGGGCAGTGGAGAGGAGCCACCCGATGACCCACGAGACTCCCTCCGGCCCGGTCGGCATCGCCGACCTCTCACCGCTGGCCCGGCGCCGCGAGCAGCGCGCGTGGTACTGGTACGACTGGGCCAACTCCGCCTACGTCACCACGGTCACCACCGTGCTGTTCGCGCCCTACCTGATCTCGGTGGCCAGGGAGGCCGCGGTCGACGACCGGGTGCAGGTGCTGGGCTTCCTGCCGGTGCCACCCGGCTCGCTCCCGTCCTACATCATCACCTTCTCCACGCTGCTGTCGGCGCTGGTGCTGCCCCTGCTCGGCGCCGTGGCGGACCGCACCGAGCACAAGAAGCAGATGCTGGCCGGGTTCGCCTGGACCGGTGCCGCATCCGCGGCGCTGCTGTTCTTCGTCACCGGCGACAACTGGCAGCTCGGCGCGTTCGCGGTGATCGTGGCCAACCTGTGCCTCGGGGCGTCAGTGGTCGTCAACGACTCGATCCTGTGCCTGATCGCCAACGAGAACGAACGGGACCGGGTCTCCTCGCGAGGCTGGGCGTTCGGCTACCTCGGCGGCGGCCTGCTGCTGGTGGTCAACCTCGGGATGGTGCTCGGCCACAACGCTCTCGGGATCGAGGACGAGAGCTTCGCGGTCCGGCTGAGCATGTTGTCCGCGGCGCTGTGGTGGGCCGGCTTCACGCTGATCCCGTTCCTGCGGCTGCGCAACTACCGTCCGACCCACGTGGTCCCGGAGCAGGGCGGGCTGGTCCAGCAGAGCTTCGGTCAGCTCGTCGCCACGCTGAAGGACATGCGGAACTACCCGGTCACCGTGACCTTCCTGCTCGCCTACCTGTTCTTCAACGACGGCATCCAGACAGTGATCGCCTCCTCCTCCACGTTCGGCGCGGAGGAGCTCGGGTTCGGCCAGAGCACGTTGATCGCGACCATCCTGCTGGTCCAGTTCGTGGGCTTCGCCGGGGCGCTGGTCTTCGGCAAGGCGGCCGAGCGGTACGGCGGGCGGCGGGTCATCCTGGTGGGCCTCGCGATCTGGATGGTGATCGTCTCGGTGGCCTACTTCCTGCCCGAGGGCCAGGTCACCCCGTTCCTGGTGCTCGCGGTGGCGATCGGACTGGTCCTCGGCGGCACCCAGGCGCTGGCCCGGTCGTTCTTCAGCCTGCTGATCCCCCAGGGCAAGGAGGCGGAGTACTTCAGCTTCTACCACGCCTGTGAGCGGGGGACGAGCTGGTTCGGGACGCTCACCTTCGGTCTGGTCTACCAGCTCACCGACTCCTACCGGCCGGCGATCTTCGCGCTGATCATGTTCTTCGTCATCGGCGGTCTGCTGCTGCTGAAGGTGGACGCGCGCAAGGGAATCCGGGACGCCGGCAACACCCCGCCCGCCGTGGTCTAGTCCCCGGATAGGGACGTGTACAAGCCCGGTCTGCGGGTACGACGTGGGACGGGACACAGCGCGATCGCGCCCGAACGGGAATCTCCGCCGGTCGGGGTTCGTTGTGCTTTTGGGAAGGACGGGGCTGTCGACCTATCGTGGACAGCTGCCCGTCTGACATGACACGGGGAAACCAACATCAGGAGGTGGCTCATGGGAGAGCGGACATTGCGTGGCGCCCGCCTCGGGGGCCAGAGCTTTGAGGACGAGCGCGGCATCGAGTTTGCCGCCCGTCAGAACGTCGGCTACGTCTGCCCGCAGGGGCACGAGTTCGAGATCCCGATGGCCGCCGAGGCGGATGTCCCGGCCATCTGGGAGTGCCCGCGCTGCGGCGCCGAGGCGCTGGCCGCCGACGGCACCCTACCGGCGGAGAAGAACGAGAAGCCCGTCCGCACGCACTGGGACATGCTGCTCGAACGCCGCTCGATCAAGGAGCTCGAGGACATCCTGACCGAGCGCCTGGAGCTGCTGCGCGGCGGCGAGATCGGCCCGGCGCACCTGCACCGGCCGACCAAGAAGAAGACCCGCAAGACGGCCTGACCGTCACCGCGGCAACGACCTAGTCGACGACCTCGCCCTGGACCACCGAATCGGGTCCGGGGCGTTGTCGTGTCCCGGACCGGGTCCCGCCGATCCCGCCCATACCGCCTATACCGCCCGAGGAACCGCCGAGGAACTTGCGGGTGATGAACTCGGTCAGCAGCCGGCGTGCCACCGGGCGCGTGAAAGGCAGGATGCAGAAGAAGCCCACCACGTCGGACAGGAACCCCGGGGTGAGCAGCAGGGTGCCGCCGATCAGGATCAGGGCGCCGTCGGCGAGCTCCTTGGCCGGCATCTTGTGCGACTCGATGGCCTGCCGCAGTGCCTGCCAGGCCCGGCCACCCTCGTGCTTGACCAGGTAGCTGCCGAGGATGCTGTCCGCGATCAGCAGCAGGATCGTCCACCAGACGCCGATCACCTGACCGACCTGGATCAGCAGGTATATCTCGACCAGCGGAATCACCACGAACAGGACGGCCAGCACGCCCCAGGGGATCCTGCGCCTCATCCGGTTCACCTCGCGTCCTGGTTGCTGCGTCGTCTCCTCGAGAATACGTCGCGCAGCTGCGCGCGCCGCTGCCGCAGGCCCCAGCCGGTGATCCGGCGCAGCGACTCGACGGCCACGTCGGGGCTCATCTTCGACTCACCGCGGACGCGCTCGACGAACTCGATCGGCACCTCGACCACCCGCAGCCCCGCCTGAAGCGTCCGGCACGCGAGGTCGGCCTGGAAGCAGTAGCCGACCGAGCGCACGGAGCCGAGGTCGATCGCCTCCAGCGTGCTGCGCCGGAACAGCCGGAAGCCTCCGGTGGCGTCGCGCACCGGCACCCCCAGCAGCAGCCGGGTGTAGAGGTTCCCGCCCCGCGACAGTGCCTTGCGTGTCAGCGGCCAGTTCACCACCGACCCACCCGGAACCCAGCGGGAGCCGAGCACCAGGTCGGCGTCGTCGAGAGCCGCCAGCAGCCGCGGCAGCTGCTCGGGCTGGTGCGACCCGTCGGCGTCCATCTCCCCGATCACGTCGTAACCGCGCGCCAGCGCCACCTCGAAACCGTGCAGGTACGCCGCGCCGAGGCCGGCCTTCTGGTCCCGGTGCACCACCTGCACCTGCGGGTCGTCGGCGGCCAGCCGGTCGGCGAGGTCGCCTGTGCCGTCCGGTGACCCGTCGTCGACCACGAGTACGTCGAAGCGGGGTGCTGCCGTGCGCAGCCGGCCCACGATCCAGGCCAGGTTGTCGACCTCGTTGTAGGTGGGGACCACCATCACCATCCGGCCGGACACGGGCCCCGCCGCCGGGCTCACCGCTTCCCCGCCGCGGCCGCGACCGGTGGGGTGTCCACGCTGACCCTGCGACGCCGCCGACGGCCGACGACACCGCCGATGACGACCGCTGCCGCGGCGGTGAGGCTGAGCAGGACCTCGACCCACGCACCGATCCGGATCCCGAGCGGCACCCCGTCGGGGAGCAGGACGGTCTGCACCAGCACCTCCTGGCTGCGGACCGGCGCCCGTTCGACCACCTCACCGCGCGGGTCGATCACCCCGGACACGCCGTTGGTGGCGGCGACGACCACGGAGCGGCCGGTCTCGATGGCGCGCAGCCGGGAGATCGCGAACTGCTGCTCGACCTGGCCGGTGCCCATGTAGGTGGCGTTGTTGGTCTGCACGACGACCAGCTGCGCCCCGCCCTGGACGACGTCGCGGACCAGCTCGTCGTAGGCCACCTCGAAGCAGATGACGTCGCCGATCAACGTGCCGTTCATCTCCAGCAGCCCGGGTTCGGTGCCGGGCCGCATGTCCCGCGGGATCTGGTCCAGGCGGGTGAACAGCTTCGCGAGCTGGTCCCGGAACGGGATGTACTCGCCGAACGGGACCGGATGCTTCTTGGAGTACCGCTCCCCCGGGCCGGTCGTAGGGTGCCACACGATGCCCTGGTTCAGCACCTCGTCCGGCTCCGGGCCGTCCACCATGGCGCCGACCAGGACGGGGACGCCGACCGCGTCGACGGCCTCCTGGATGTCGGCGTAGACGGTCGGGTCCGCGAACGGGTCGATGTCGGTCGAGTTCTCCGGCCAGATCACGAAGTCCGGCTGTCGGGTCAGCCCGGCGTCGACCCGGTCGGCAAGGGTCTTGGTCGCGGAGACGTGGTTGTCCAGCACCACGCGGCGCTCGGCGAACGCGTCCATCCCCTCCCCCGGCACGTTTCCCTGCACCGCGGCGACGGTCACCGAGGACCGGTCCTCGTTCGGCGAGGGTTGGTGGAGCGGGAAGGCGGAGGCCACCGAGACCAGCAGGCAGGTGGCGACGATGCCGCCGAGGGCACGTGCCGGCGCGCGCCGTACCCGGAAGCCTGCCCAGACCAGCACCGTGCCGACCAGCGCGACGGCGAACGTGACCCCCGCGGCACCGGTGTAGGCGAACAGCGGCGCGACCGGGGTGTCCACGGTGGCGTAGGCCAGCCGGCCCCACGGGAAGCCGCCGAACGGGACCGTGCCGCGCAAGGTCTCCACGCCGACCCACAGGCAGGCGATCCACAGCGGCCAGCCGGGCAGCCGGGACACCGCGACGGTGCCCAGCCCCAGCAGGCCGTAGAACAGCCCCTCGATCAGTGACAGCGCGATCCAGGCGTCCGGCCCGATCACCTGCAGCCACGGCAGCAAGGTGAGCATGAACGCGCTGCCGAACACGGTCCCGACCAGGAACCCGCGACGCAGCGTGGTGCCGAGGGTGGCGACGGTGAGCGCGGCGACCGCGAACGGGAGCAGGTAGACCCACCGGATCGGCTCGAAGGACGCGGCGGCCGCGATCCCGGCCAGGGCCGCCACGAACACGCGGGCAAGCAGCGGCATGACCGGCGCCCTCCCCATCGTGCTCGTCCGGGGCCCCGCTGGCCCGCGACCACCCACAACCTACCTGCGGCAGGCAAGCGAAAAGAGCCCGGACCCTTCGGACCGAACCCGCTCCCGCTGGCGGCGGGAGTCAGGCCCGTTGTCTACTGGGCGCCGGGCTCTTCTCGTGTCCTACCCCGCCTCAGCGGCGCCGACCTCCGGGAACCGCGTGCCCCGAGGTTCGTGGTACCCGACCTGGTCACGCGGCCACCTGGACGCCAGCACGCGGAAGCGGCCTGCTTGGTGGGACCACGGAAGATTGGCGAACATCCCCCTGCTCTGTCAACCGGCACCTGACCTGCGGATTCTCGTAAACCCGCAGGTCAAACGCGGTTCCCGGATCGCGGGTGCTTTACAACTTTTTGTCTGGTTCCGGCGTGTCGCCCGCCGACACGCCGGAGCCCTTATTTTGCTGGGCTCTGAGCGGTTGCGGGTACGACGACGGTGCCGGTTGCCGTGGTCGCTCGGATCGGCTCGTCGAGGACCGCTGCCGCCGACTCACCCAGGTCCGGTCGGCCCCGGGCGACCACGCTGACCACGAAGTCGATGGTGCGCGAACGGCTACCCACCCGGACCACCTCGGCCGTGATCTCCAGGACGTCGCCGGCGCGCACCGGGGCCAGGAACTGGACGTCGGAGTAGGAGGCGAAGAGCCCCTCGTCGCCGTCCGTGCGGATGCACACCTCGGTGGCCACGTCGCCGAACAGCCCCAGGGAGTAGGCGCCGTCGACGAGGTTGCCGGCGTAGTGGGCGTGCGAGTACGGCACGTAGCGCCGGTGGGTCACCCGCAGGCCGAGCCGGGGGTCGGAGGTCTGCTCGCTCATGATGCCTTCGCCTTCGCCTTCTGCGGGCGCCGGTTCACCAGCTCCTCGACGAGGTAGCTGGCCACCTCGCCCGGGGTGGTGCCGCGCACGAACACCCGGTCCACGCCGAGCTCGGCCGACATGGTTTCGTCGAACCTGGGTCCGCCGACGATCATCAGCGGACGCCGCTCCGCCGGGTACGACTCCCGGAACGCCGCGGACATCTCCTTGGTGTTCAGGATGTGCGCGTCGCGCTGGGTCACCACCTGGGAGACGAGAATCGCGTCGGCCTTCTCCTCGCGGGCCCGGGCCACCAGCTGCGGCACCGACACCTGCGCGCCGAGGTTGACCACCTTGATCTCGCGGTAGTACTCCAGGCCCTTCTCCCCCGCGAACCCCTTGATGTTGAGGATCGCGTCGATGCCGACGGTGTGCGCATCGGTGCCGATGCACCCGCCGACGACGACCAGCCGGCGGCGCAGGCCCTTGCGGATCGCCAGGTTCACCTCCTTCGGCGAGAGCAGCGGGTAGTCCCGCTCGACGACCTGGACCTTGGAGACGTCGACCAGGTGGTTGACCCGGCCGTAGACGACGAAGAACGTGAAGTCCGGGCCCATCGGCTTCGCGTGCACGACCATCGCCGGGTCCATGCCCATCTTGTTCGCGAGCTGGGCCGCCGCGCCCTCGGCGACCTTCGAGTGCGGCATCGGCAGGGTGAAGGACAGCTGGACCATCCCGTCGCCGGTGGTGTCACCGTACGGTCGCAGGATGGTGCCCTCGTTCGTCGTACTCACGCGGTGCCCTCCAGCATCTCGCTCGCGGGGTTGTAGTAGCCGGACGCCTTCTTCGCGACGCCGTCCAGGCCACGGCCGGCGTCGGCGGGGCGCTTCATCAGCCCGAACGTGCCGTCGGCGATCGCCTCGAGCAGCCCGTGCTTGCCCTCGTGGGCGAGGATCTTCTCCAGCAGCTCGATGCTCTCGCCGAGGACCTGGCGGGCCCGCTCGGCGATGAACCCGTCCGGTGCGGGCCGGAAGTCCTCGTGCAGGTTGCCGGCGGCGTTCATCACGTAGCGCACGTTCTGCAGGGCGAGGTCGCGGTCGGAGATCCAGGGCGTGACCACGGCCTCGGTCATCATCCCGACCAGCAGGATGTTCTGCCCGGTGAGGGCGCCGACCAGGTTGAAGAACCCGTCGAGCAGGTAGCCGCGGAACACGTCGCCGGTCATGTGCCGGGTCGGCGGCATCCACTTCAGCGGCGCGTCGGGGAACAGGTCGCGGGCGAGCATCGCGTGCGCGAGCTCCATCCGGAAGCTGTCCGGCAGGTCGGGGTTGATCTCGAACGCGTGACCCAGGCCGAGCTGCCAGTCCTCGAGCCCGGCCTCCTTGGCGAAGTACTCGTTGAGCAGCTGGGAGGTGGTCACCGTGTGCGCGGCCTCGACGGCGTCGGCGGTGGTGAGGTAGTTGTCCTCGCCGGTGTTGATGATGATCCCGGCGCGGGCGTG
>JAICRS010000187.1 GCA_025966335.1 Nocardioidaceae bacterium | reverse complement strand
GGCCGCTGTCGAGGTCGGCGAGCTTCCCCTGCTTGATGAGCCGGCCGCGGGAGAGGACCACCACGTCCTCGACGGTCTGCTGCACCTCGCTGAGCACGTGGCTCGACACCAGCACGGTCCTCCCCTCGGCGGCCAGCGCCCGCAGGAACGTGCGCAACCAGGCGATCCCGGCCGGGTCGAGGCCGTTGGCCGGCTCGTCGAGGATCAGCACGTCGGGATCGCCGAGCAGGGCGGCAGCCAGCCCGAGCCGCTGCCGCATGCCCAGGGAGAAGCCGCCGACGCGCTTGTCGGCCACCTCGGCCAGGCCCACCTGGGCCAGCATCTCGGTCGCCCGGGCAGGGTCGATGCCCGCACCGAGCGCCATCACCTCGAGGTGCGCCTTCGCGGAGCGTCCGGGGTGGAAGCTCGACGCCTCGAGTGCGGCGCCGACGGTGCCGAGCGGGTCGCTCAGGTCGCGGTAGGGCTTCCCGCCGATCGTCGCCGAGCCGGCCGACGGCGCGACCAGCCCCAGCAGGCAGCGCAGCGTGGTCGTCTTCCCGGCGCCGTTCGGGCCCAGAAAACCGGTGACCACACCGGGGTCGACGCTGAACGTCAGGTCGTCGACGGCCTTGAACGTGCCGAACATCTTGGTCAGACCGACGACGTCGATCCGAAGCCCCTCCCGCATCATGGGCATCATCCTTCCAGACGCCCGCAACTAAATAAGACGCGGGAGTCCGGATCCGGGACCTACAGACGTTTGACGAACATGTGCGAGGCGGAGTCGTAGTCGATCTCCGCGGACTCTCCGCCGCTGCCGACCAGCACGCCCTCGGCCCCGGCTGCCACCGTGACCACCTTGTCCGGCAGCGCGCCGACCCGGCGCAGCGCCGCCATCAGCGACTCGTCGTTCTGGATCGGCTCGCTGATCCGGCGCACCAGCACGCGGATCTCCTCGGGCGTGCGGGCGACGTCGCTCAACGACTCGACACCGTCCATGAACTCCTCGCCGTCGCTGACCTCGCCGAGCTCCTCCAGGCCGGGGATCGGGTTGCCGTAGGGCGACTCGGTCGGGTGGTCGAGCAGCTCGACCAGTCTCCGCTCGACGGTCTCCGACATCACGTGCTCCCACCGGCAGGCCTCGGCGTGCACCAGCTCCCACTCGAGCCCGATCACGTCGGTCAGCAGCCGCTCGGCGAGCCGGTGCTTGCGCATCACCCGGGTCGCCAGCCGGTGGCCCTCGTCGGTGAGCTCGAGATGCCGGTCCCCCTCGACGGTGAGCAGGCCGTCGCGCTCCATCCTCGACACCGTCTGGCTCACGGTCGGGCCGCTCTGGTGCAGCCGCTCGGCGATCCGGGCGCGCAGCGGGACGATGCCCTCCTCCTGCAGCTCGTAGACGGTGCGGAGGTACATCTCGGTGGTGTCGATCAGGTCGCTCACGCAGCCATTCTTACCCATCGGTCGCAGGCCCTGGCACAGTGGAGCCCCGTCGACCCGACCGACCACGAACCCAGGCAGAAGGTTATGACTGCTCAGCTGACGATCGCCTCTCGCTACTGCGGCCCGGCGCGCTCCGGAAACGGCGGGTACACCGCCGGCAGCCTCGCGGAGGTGGTCGCCCGCACCGGAGGCGGCGACCCCACCGACCACGACCAGCCGGTCGCCGAGGTCACCCTGCGCCAGCCGCCTCCGCTCGACGTGGCGATGACCGTGCAGCACCTGGCCGCGGACGACCCGGCCAACGTCGCCGGCACGGACGTGACCGTGCTGCTGATGGGCGGCGCCAGGATCGCCGAAGCCAGGCGGGTCGACGACGACCTGGACCCGGTCGAACCGGTGTCGATGAGCCAGGCGACCGATGCGATGGCGCGCTTCCCGGGACTGGTCAGCCATCCCTTCCCCACCTGCTTCGCGTGCGGGCCGGACCGCGCCGAAGGGGACGGCCTGCGGATCTTCCCCGGCACGGTGGCGCCGGGCCGGGTTGCCTCGCTGTGGCTGCCGCACGACAGCGTCGCCGAGGCCTCGGACCTGCTCGACCCGGGGGTGCAGCGGGTCGGGCCGGGCACGGCCTGGGCAGCCCTCGACTGCGTCGGCGGCTGGGCCGGGGACATGGAGGAGCGGAAGATGGTGCTCGGCCGGATGACGGCACGGGTCGACGCGCTGCCCGTGGTCGGCGAGCCGCACGTCGTCGTCGGCGAGGCCCGCGGCGAGCAGGGTCGCAAGACGTTCACCGCGAGCACGATGTACGACAGCGACGGCCGGATCGTGGCCCGCGCCCAGCACGTGTGGATCGCCGTGGACCCGGCCGCGTTCGGCTGACCGGCCCGACGTACGACGACCGCGCCGGTCTGCGGGAACGCTCAGCTCGCCGGGACGCTCAGCTCGCCGGGACACCCTCCGCCGCACTGCGCAGCCCGGCGATGTCGAGCTTGCTCATCTGCAGCATCGCCTGCATCGCGCGCTGCGCCTTGGCCGGGTCCGGGTCGCTGAACAGCTCATCCATCCCCCTCGGGACCACCTGCCAGGACAGCCCGAACCTGTCCTTGAGCCAGCCGCACGGCCCCTCCTCGCCACCGTCGCTCAGGGCCGCCCAGTAGTGGTCGACCTCCTCCTGGTCCGCACAGTCGATCTGGAAGGAGACGGCCTCGTCGAACGTGAACTGTGGGCCGCCGTTGATGCCGACGAACCGCTGCCCGTCGAGCTCCCACTCCACGGTCATCACGGTCCCGGCCGGTCCGGGCCCACCCTCGGGGTAGCGGGCGACGCTCACGATCCGTGAGTTCTTGAACACCGAGGTGTAGAAGCCGGCGGCCTCCTCGGCCTGGGTGTCGAACCAGAGATTGGGGGTGATCTTCATCGGCATGGTGCTGCGTCCTCTCCTCCGGCGGGGCGGTCGTCCCGCGACGGATGCTCACCCTGCAGACCGTCACTGCGGCAAGAACTCACCGCCGGGGCAGTCTCCTACCGCATCGCCGGCAGCGGCGGGGTGAACTCCAGCGCGACGGACGGCTCGTTCCCGTCGATCTCGTCCGCGGGATAGTCGGCGGAGGCGTGGTACGTCGTGCCGTCCAGCCTCACGTCGACCTCGTAGCGGAACGGGAACCCGCCCAACGCGGCCGCCGCCCGTCCCTGCGCGTCGGGCCCGCCGAAGAACACCGTCCCCTCGGCCGTGCACCCGTGGCCGTCCCGGTCCGCCTCGAAGGTCAGCGACTCGCCGTTGGCGGCGGTGACGGTGACCGTTGCCTGCGCGGAGTCCGGTGTCTCGGCGAGGTTGGCGAGGGTGAGCTCCACGCCGTAGCTGTCCGGTCGGCCGTCGTGGTCCGCGATCAGGGCCATCGTGGCTTCGGGTGCCGGCAGCTCCCCGTCGGCCGGCGTGGTCCACCGGAACACGGCCGCCATGTCGCCGCCGCCGTGCGCGAACAGGTGCACGTCGTAGGTCCCGGCGTGGCCGGCCGGCTCCAGCAGGTACCAGCCGTCGTCCTCGGTCGGCGTGATTGTCTGGTAGCGGCCGCACCGCTCGTCGGCCGGGGTGAAGCTCGCGCTCAGCTCCCAGCGCTCGACGGGCACGAAGACCCGCACCGCCGACGGACTGCCCACGGACGGCGGGTCCTCGGAGATGCCGTCCACGCACCCGCTGTCGTAGCACCAGGTGTGCGGCATCAGCACGAGCTCGTGGTCGTCGTAGCGCAACCGGAACGGCGGCGGCGCCTCGACCCCGGTTCCCGAGATGACCGGGCCGCCCGTCGTGGTCACGATGGGCGCAGCAGCGGACGGCCCGGCGGAGGTTGGCGGCCCGGAAGTCGGCGGCTCGGTCTGGCTGCCGCAGGCACAGAGCACCAGGAGCAGCGAGCCGAGTGCCACAGCGGTCCGGGTCATGCTGGTGGGACGCACAGGCGGAGGAACCGGTTCCGCCCGGTCCCGACCGGCCTACAGGGCGAGCCCGACGTACTTCGTCTCGAGGTACTCCTCGATCCCCTCCAGACCGCCCTCGCGGCCGAACCCGGAGGCCTTCACCCCGCCGAACGGGGCGGCCGGGTTGGACACGATGCCCTGGTTGACGCCGACCATCCCGGTCTCGAGCCCCTCGTAGGCCCACACCGCCCGGTTCAGGTCCTGGGTGAACAGGTAGCCGACCAGCCCGAACTCGGTGTCGTTGGCCATCGCCAGCCCCTCCTCGTCCTTGCCGAAGGTGAAGATCGGGGCGACCGGGCCGAAGATCTCCTCGGTGAACAGCCGTGCCGAGCGGGGTACGTCGGTGAGCACGGTCGGCTCGAAGAAGTACCCCTCACCCTCGCGCGGCCCGCCTCCCGTGGTGACGGTGGCGCCCTCATCGACCGCGTCCTCGACGAGCTCGCGGACCTTGTCCCGCTGCTTGGCCTCCACCAGCGGCCCGACCTCGACACCCTCCTCGGTGCCGCGGCCCAGGGTCAGCGCACCCATCCGTTCGGCCAGCCGGCTCGCGAACTCCTCGGCGACCGACTCGTGCACGATGAACCGGTTCGCGGCGGTGCACGCCTCGCCGATGTTGCGCATCTTGGCCAACATCGCGCCGTCGACGGCCTTGTCGAGGTCGGCGTCGGCGAAGACCAGGAACGGCGCGTTGCCGCCGAGCTCCATCGAGACCCGGAGCAGCCCCTGCGCACTCTGCTCGACCAGCGTCCGGCCGACCTCGGTCGATCCGGTGAAGGTCAGCTTGCGCAACCGGGGATCGCGGATCAGCGGCTCCATCACCTCACCGGTCGACGTCGTGGTGACGACGTTCAGGACACCCTCGGGCAGACCCGCCTCGACCATGATGTCGACCAGCGCCAGCATCGAGAGCGGGGTCAGCGACGCCGGCTTGACCACCATCGTGCAGCCGGCGGCGACCGCGGGACCGATCTTGCGGGTGCCCATCGCCAGCGGGAAGTTCCACGGCGTGATCATCAGGCAGGGCCCGACCGGCTGCTTCATCGTGACCAGCCGCGACGCGCCGTTGGGAGCGACCGAGTAGCGGCCGGCGATCCGCACCGACTCCTCGGAGAACCAGCGGAAGAACTCCGAGGCGTAGGCGATCTCGGCCTTGGACTCCTTGAGCGGCTTGCCCATCTCCAGCGTCATCAGCAACGCGAGGTCGTCGGCGCGTTCGGTGATCAGCTCGAAGGCGCGGCGCAGGATCTCGCCGCGGTCGCGCGGAGCCGTCCTGGCCCACTCCTCCTGGGTGGCGACCGCGGCGTCGAGGGCGGCCGTGCCGTCCGCGACGCCGGCATCGGCGACCGAGGCGATCGACTGCCCGGTGGCCGGGTCCTCCACCTCGAAGGTCTTGCCCCCCTCGGCATCGCGCCACTTGCCGCCGATGAACAGCTGCTTGCCGACCGCCTCGACCACGGATCCCTCATGAGCACTGAGTGTTGACATGGGTCGATCATGTCTCGACGCGCCACCGGCGACAAGGACCCCGGTTTGACAGGTCCGGCCCGCGGGGCTTGGGATTGGATCGTGCCAATCCCTTCCCGCACCAGTTCCCCCGCACGTCGTACGCCGCTCGGCTCACCCTGGTGGCGACACTCGGTCTGCTACCAGATCTACGTGCGCAGCTTCGCCGACGCCAACGGCGACGGGATCGGTGACATGGCCGGGATCGAGCAACGACTGCCGTACCTGGCCGAGCTCGGCGTCGACTCGGTGTGGATCACGCCGTTCTACACCTCGCCCCAGCACGACCACGGCTACGACGTCGCCGACTACCGCGACGTGGACCCGCTGTTCGGGACCCTCGCCGACTTCGACGCGATGCTGGGACGCGCCCACGAGCTCGACATCCGGGTGATCGTGGACCTGGTGCCCAACCACACCTCCAGCGAGCACCCCTGGTGCCTGGCCGCGCTGGCCGGCTCGCCGGTGGCCCGCGAGCGCTACGTGTTCCGCGTCGGCCGCGGCCGCGACGGCGCCACGCCCCCGAACAACTGGCGCTCGATCTTCGG
>JAICRS010000327.1 GCA_025966335.1 Nocardioidaceae bacterium | reverse complement strand
GGCCGCCGACGACCTGGACCTCGTCGCCTCGGTCGACGCCGACGACCCGATCGACGAGCTGGTCCGTTCCGGCGCCGAGGCGGTCGTCGACTTCACCCACCCCGACGTGGTGATGGACAGCCTCGAGTTCTGCATCGCGCACGGCATCCACGCGGTGGTCGGCACGACCGGCTTCGACGAGGACCGGCTCGAGCGGCTGCGGAGCTGGCTCGAGAAGTCCCCGGAGACGGGGGTGCTGGTCGCGCCGAACTTCTCGATCGGGGCGATCCTGATGATGCGGTACGCCGCCCAGGCCGCATCGTTCTACGAGTCCGTGGAGATCATCGAGCTGCACCACCCGGACAAGGCCGATGCACCCTCGGGGACGGCCCGGCGTACCGCCTCGATGATCGCGGAGGCCCGCCGCGCCGCCGGGTCCGCGCCGATCCCCGATGCCACGAGCACCGCGCTCGAGGGAGCTCGTGGTGCGGACGTGGACGGGATCCGGGTGCACGGGCTGCGGGTCCGCGGCCTGGTCGCGCACCAGGAGGTGATCCTGGGCGGGCCGGGGGAGACGCTGACGATCCGGCACGACTCGATGGACCGGGTGTCGTTCACCCCCGGTGTCCTGCTCGGCCTGCGCCGGATCGCCGGCACCCCGGGCCTGACCGTCGGGCTCGAGACGTTCCTGGACCTGGACTGATGCGGACGAAGCTCATCGTCGCCGTCCTGGTGGCGGTGCTGGTCTTCTATGCCGTGCTGATCGGCGCGAAGGGGGTCGCGCTGCTCGGCTCCGGCAGCTGGGTCGGGGCGCTGCTCGGGGTGGGGATCCTGCTGGTGCCGCTGATCGGTGGCTACCTGGTCTGGCGGGAGCTCCAGTTCGGTCGCAGGTCGGCCGAGCTGGCCGGCGTACTCGAGTCCGAGAACGCACTACCGGTCGACGACCTGCCGCGTCGGCCGTCGGGCCGGGTGGACCGGGAGGCGGCCGACGCCCTGTTCGCGACCCGACGGGCCGAGGCGGAGACGGACCCGGAGAACTGGCGGTGCTGGTACCGGCTCGGGATCGCCTACGACGACGCCGGTGACCGGACCCGGGCCCGGGGTGCGGTGCGCCGCGCGATCCTTCTCTACGACGGTGAGCGCGAAGTCCGCTGACGGCAGTGGCGCGCCGCGGCGGCTGTCCACCAGGATGGGCGGATGCCGACATCGCTGCCGCCGAACTTCTCGATCGTCACCCTCGGCGTCGCCGACCTGGAACGCTCGGTCCGGTTCTACCGCGACCTCGGCTGGGAGCAGCGCGGCAACACCTCCGACGGGATCACCTGGTTCAAGACCTCGGGGACCTGGATCGGGCTGTTCGGCTACGACGCGCTCGCGGAGGACGTCGGCGTCGAGGCGCCGCCCGTGCAGCCGGCCTACCGGGGGTGCACGCTCGCCCTCAACTTCGGGTCCGAGGAGGAGGTGGACCGGGCGTTCGAGCACGTCCGCGGTGTGGATGGTGCCCGGGTCGTCAAGCCGGCGACCCGTGCCGAGTGGGGTGGCTACTCCGGCTACTTCGCCGACCCCGACGGGCACCTGTGGGAGATCGCGTTCGCACCGGGCTTCGCCGTCGACGAGCACGGCCGGATCGAGGTCCCCTGACCTACAGCAGCCGGATCAGGGCGGCGGTGAGCGCCGCGACGAGCACCACCACGATGAACGGCGCGCGCAGCAGCAGGGCCACCATCGCCGCGAGCAGGCCGGCCACCCGCGCGTCGACCACCAGCTCGGGGCCGGTCGCGAACACCTGCACCGCGATCAGCGCGGCGAGCAGGGCGACCGGCAACAGGTCCGCGATCCGTTCGACGATCGGCTTCTCGAGGACGTGCCCGGGCACGGACAGCCCGGCCAGCTTGAGCAGGTAGCAGCCCACCGCGGTCACCGCGATCGCGGCCCACATCATCGGTGCTCACCGCCGCCGGGCAGGTCGTCGCGACCCGGAATCTCGGTCGGGTCCTCGCGCCGGCTCACGGCACCCGCGACCAGGGCGACGCCGGCCGCCGCCAGCACCGGAACGCCCGCGGCCGTCACCGGGACCAGGCTCAGTGCCAGCGCGGCGGCCAGGACCGCGACCAGCTGGTTGCGCCGGTCCTTGAGCCGGGGCCACAGCAGCGCCAGGAACGCGCCACCGACCGCCGCGTCGAGCCCGTAGGTGCGGGGGTCGCCGAGCGACTCACCGGCGACCGCGCCGCCGAGGGTGGCCAGGTTCCACAGCACGAACACGGACAGGCCGGTGCTCAGGAAGCCGACGCGGGCGGCCTCGGTGGTCTCCCGGTTGACCGCCATCGCGGTCGACTCGTCGATCAACAGGTGCGCCCCTGCGGCGCGGCGCCATCCGCGCCAGTCCAGCAGCGGGGCCAGGCGTAGGCCGTAGAGGGTGTTCCGGCTGCCGAGCAGCAGGCCGGTGACGGCTCCGGACAGCGGGGCGCCGCCCGAGGCGACCACCCCGACGAGGGCGAACTGG
>JAICRS010000311.1 GCA_025966335.1 Nocardioidaceae bacterium | reverse complement strand
GCTCTGGCGCTGGGCCACCGGACGCCGGATGTCGGGGCTGCTGCTGCTCACCGTCACGGTCCTGACCGTGCGCACCGCGTTCACGCTCGCGACCGGCAACACGTTCGTCTACTTCCTTCAGCCCGTGGTCAGCGACGGCCTCGTGGCCCTCCTCTTCCTGGTGTCGCTGGTGAGCGCCCGGCCCGTGGTGGCGCGGCTGGCCGCCGACTTCTACCCGATGGACCATGACGTCGCTTCGCGTCCCCGGATCCGTCGGCTGTTCTGGCACCTCACGCTGCTCTGGGCCCTGTTCAGCCTTGTCAAGGGCGGCCTGAGCCTCTGGCTGCTGATGTCGCAGTCACTGGTGGACTTCGTCCTGATCAAGAACGTCTCGATCATTTCGATGACCGTGCTGGTGGTGGCAGCCACCGTCTGGGCCTCCGTGCTGGTCGCCCGCAAGGAGGGGCTGCTCGCCGCCGCGTGAGTCTCGCTTGATCGCGCATCCGTCGCCGGTCGGTCAGAGCCAGCCGGCGTCGACGGCCAGCACCTGGCCGGTGACGTACGACGATGCCTCGCCCGCCAGGAAGAGCACCGGACCGACCATCTCCTCTCATTGCCCTGATCTACTCGGATCCCGCGCGGAGGACAAGGCCGGCCGGGTCAACGGTGCGATACTCGGGCGGTGTCGTCCGCCGCGCTGACCACCCCTGACGAGCTGCTCGACCAGCTCGGTTCCGTGACCGTGCTCGACGTGCGGTGGAAGCTCGGCGGCCCGCCGGGCGAGCAGGAGTTCCTGCGCGGACACGTGCCGGGTGCGTCGTACGTCGACCTGGAGGCCGACCTTTCCGACCCGCCCGGTGAACGCGGTCGGCACCCACTGCCGGAGGTTCCGCGGTTCGAGGACGCGATGCGCCGGTGCGGTGTCCGCAACGACCGGCCGGTCGTGGTCTACGACGACAACTTCGGCAACGCCGCCACCCGGGCCTGGTGGCTGCTCCGCTACCACGGCCATCGCGAGGTCCGGGTCCTCGACGGTGGCTACGCGTGGTGGGTGAGGTCCGGCGGGCCGGTCGAGGAGGGACCAGTCACCGCGGACGCCGGCGACTTCAGCGCGGAGCCGGGGCACCTGCCGTTGGTCGACGCCGAAGGGGCCGCCCGGCTGGCGCGCGACGGGGTGCTCCTCGACGCCCGCGCGCCGGAACGGTTCCGAGGCGAGGTGGAGCCGATCGACCCGGTGGCGGGTCACATTCCCGGCGCGGTGAACCTGCCTTCTGCGGGGAACCTGGTCGGACCGGACCGAGGTTCGCCCGGCCGCTTCCTGCCGGCGGACGACCTCGCGGGCGGCTACGCCCGGGTCGGTGTCCGTGCGGATGTAGAGGTCGGGGTCTACTGCGGCTCGGGTGTCACCGCGACCCACGACATCTTCGCCCTCGCTCTGCTCGGCCGGACGGCGGCGCTCTATCCGGGCTCCTGGAGCGAGTGGGTCGCGGACCCGGATCGGCCCGTCGCCACGGGTGACTAGACCGGCAGGTCACCGGACCGCGCATTTGCAAGACCCGATCAGCCCTCGGGGCTAGTTAGTCCGTGACCTGAGCCACGGTCGCTCGTTGAGTGTCTGTGTCCGCCGACCCCCGCGGACCAGTCACCGAAAGGGCAGTTCATGAGCCTGCGACGTTCCGCGACCGTGGTCACCATCCTGGCCACCGCCGCCGCAACCATCGCCGGCGGTGGTCTCCTACCCACCGCCAACGCTGTGATCGACCATCCACTCACCGGTCACAGCGACACCAGCACCGCGGACACCGGCGCCGAGGACAGCCGCGCGGGCCACGCCCTCGTCAGGCCGACGGCCGAGCAGCGCGCCGCGGTCCGACAGCTGCTCGACAGCGCGGGCACCGACGCGACGGCCACCTGGGACTTCCGCTTCGGCACCCCGCGCACGATCTACCCCGGCACCGGTCAGGCACTGTCCGGCCCGCACGGCGGAACCGCGGTGGACGCGGCGCGTGCCTTCGTCGCCGCGAACCGGGCGGCGTTCGGGCTGTCGTCGGCGGACGTCGCCGCGATGAAGGTGACCCGCGACCACAAGCTGACCGGCATCGACGTCACCGTGGTCAACCTGACCCAGGTCTTCGACGGTGTCGCCGCCACCCGCGGCGGCTCTATGGGGATGGCGGTGGACGGCAACGGCCGGGTGCTCACGTTCACCGGCGCGACCACCCGCAACACCGGCCTGCTCGGTTCGTTCCTGCTCACCCCCGCGCTCGCGCTCAACCAGGCCGGGTCCGCGCTCGGCCTGTCCACGTTGACCGCCGTGGCCGGCGGCACGGTGGCCGGGTTCACGAAGTTCAAGACCGGACTGGCCGCTCCGTCGTACGTCCAGAAGGTCGCCTTCCCCACCGCGGACGGCGCCCGGGCGGCGTACCGCGTGCTGCTGATCGAGAAGCTCGACGAGGGCTACGACGTCGTCGTCGACGCCAGGTCCGGCAAGGTGCTCTACAAGAAGTCCCTGGTGCAGCACGAGGCCGAGGGCACCATCTACCGCAACTACCCCGGCGCGCCGGGCGGTGGCGAGCCGGAGCGGGTCAGCTTCGGCCCGACCGAGGAGTCCCCGGGCGGGTACGTCGACCCCACCGGTGTGACCGGCGTCGGCGTGACCACGTTCGGCAACAACGCGAACACGTTCAAGAACTGGTCGAACTTCATCGCGCCACTGGACCAGGCGAACCGGACCGTGGCGCCGACCGGGCAGTTCAACTTCGGCTTCCCGAACCAGTGGGAGATCAGTGAGTGCCAGGCCGCTCCGCCGGCCTACGCCGAGGACGCTGACGCGGCTTCGACGAACCTCTTCTACCACCACAACCGGATCCACGACGAGTTCTACTCGTTCGGGTTCACGGAGTCCGCCGGCAACTTCGAGACCGACGGCGGCGACTCGATCATGGG
>JAICRS010000040.1 GCA_025966335.1 Nocardioidaceae bacterium | reverse complement strand
GGCGCGAGGCAACGGAGTCGTTCATGGCGGGTCCATCCTCCCACTGCAGGTGGCTCAGGCCCGGGAGGGGGCGAGCAGCGTGCGGCGCACGTCGGGGATGGCCCGGGCGACGTCGCCGGCGGTGACCGGGCCGCCGCGGCCGGTCGTCGCGGCCGCCGCGCCGTGCACCCAGGCCCCGACCGAGCCGGCGTCGAGGGGCGTCAGGCCCGCGGCGAGCAGGGCGCCGCAGAGGCCGGCGAGCACGTCGCCGGAGCCGGCCGTGGCGAGCCAGGGCACCCCGACCGTGCTCACCCGGACGTCGCCGTCGGGCGCGGCCACGAGGGTGTGCCGGCCCTTGAGGAGCACGACGCAGCCGAACCGCCGCGCGGCCTCCCGTGCGCACCGGAGCTGCTCCGCCTCGACCTCCGCACGACCCACGTCCAGCATCCGCGCGAGCTCACCGGCGTGCGGGGTGAGCAGGGCGGGGATCCCGAGCGGCCCGGTGACATGGGTCAGGCCGTCCGCGTCGACCACGATCGGCACCCGGTCCGCCAGGGATGCCTGCAGCGCCTTGTCCGCGTCGGCGCCGCCGCCGGACCCGACGACCCAGGCCTGGACCCGTCCGTCGTTGACGACGACCTCGGGGTGCGCCTCGCGGACCAGGTCGGCGGCCTCCCCGTCGTACCGCACCATGCCGGCCAGGCCTGCGGCGGCGCCGGCGACGCAGAGTACGGCGGCGCCGGGGTAATCGCGCGAGCCGGCGCGCACGCCGACCACACCGCGGGTGTACTTGTGCGCGTCCGGTTCGGGCACCGGCAGCAACGCGGCGACGTCGTCGGCCTGCAGCGAGGTGACCTGGGCCGGCGGAAGGTCGAGACCGATGTCGACGAGGTGGACGGCGCCGCAGGCTGGTGCCGCCGGGTCGACCAGGTGGGCGATCTTGTGGGTGCCGAAGGTGACCGTGACGGTGGCCTGCACGTGCGGACCGTCGACCCGCCCGGTGTCGACGTCCACACCGCTCGGCACGTCGACGGCGACGACGGGGACCGTCGGCAGCCTTTGCACGACCGAGGCGGCCTCGGCCCGCAGCCCGCCGCTGGCTCCGATGCCCACGATCCCGTCGACGACCACGTCCGGCGTCCTCGCCGCGGAGAGGTCGGTGACCACCCGTCCGCCCGCGCCCCGCAGCGCCTTCAGGCCTGCAGGATGGGCCTTGTCCGGGCGGAGCAGGAGGGCCTGCACGGCGGCTCCGCGCCGGGACAGCAGTGCGCCGGCGTACAACGCGTCGCCACCGTTGTCGCCGGACCCGACCAGCAGCAGGACCCGCCGGCCGTAGCCGCCGCCGAGCAGCTCGAGCACCGCATGCGCGAGACCGGAGGCCGCGCGGGCCATCAGCGTGCCCTCGGGCAGCGAGGCCATCAGGGCTGCCTCGCCTGCCCGGACCTGCTCGACGGTGTGCGCACTCCGCATGCCGGTCACCCTCTCCGCGGGGTCAGGACTCGAGGATGACGACGGCGGAGGCGATCCCGGCGTCGTGCGACAGCGACACGTGCACGGACTTCACCCCGAGGTCGTTGGCCCGCGACAGGACGGTGCCCTGGATCTCGAACTGCGGGTTGCCGGTCGCGTCGTTGACGATCTCGGCGTCCAGCCAGCCCATCCCGGTCGGTGCGCCGAGCGCCTTGGCCAGCGCCTCCTTGGCGGCGAACCGGGCGGCCAGGGACGCCGACGGGCGAGTGCGCTCCAGGACGGTGAACAGCCGCTCGCGCATCGCCGGCGTCCGCTCCAGCGACTCCTCGAACCGGCCGATGTCGACCACGTCGATGCCGACGCCCACGATCACGGCGCCTACTCGACGGTGACGGACTTGGCCAGGTTGCGCGGCTGGTCCACGTCGTGCCCCTTCGACGTGGCGAGCTCGCAGGCGAACAGCTGCAGCGGCACCACCGACAGCATCGGCTGGAGCAGCGTCGGCACCTGGGGCAGCCGGACCAGCACGTCGGCGTACGGCGTCACCTCGTCATCACCTTCCTCGGCGAGGACGATGGTGCGGGCGCCGCGGGCACGGACCTCCTGGATCCCGCTGATCATCTTCCCGTGCAGCATGTCACGCCCGCGGGGCGGCACGATGCAGATCACCGGCATCCCCTCCTCGACCAGCGCGATCGGACCGTGCTTGAGCTCACCGGCCGCGAAGCCCTCGGCGTGGATGTAGGCGAGCTCCTTGAGCTTCAGCGCACCCTCGAGCGCGATCGGATAGCCGACGTGCCGGCCGAGGAACAGCACCGACGTCGCGTCGGAGAGCTCGCGGGCCAGCTCGTGGACCTGGTCGGCGCCGTCGAGCACTTTCTGCACGAGCTTTGGCATCCGGTCGAGCTGGGCCATGATCGAGGCGATCTCGTCGCCGAACTTGGTCCCCCGGACCTGGGCGAGGTAGAGGCCGAGCAGGTAGCAGGCGACGATCTGGGTGAGGAATCCCTTGGTGGAGGCGACCCCGATCTCCGGACCGGCGTGGGTGTAGATCACCGCGTCGGACTCACGCGGGATCGTCGAGCCGTTGGTGTTGCAGATCGCGAGCACCTTCGACCGCTGCTGGCGGGCGTGCCGGATCGCCATCAAGGTGTCGGCAGTCTCGCCGGACTGGCTGATCGCCACCACCAGCGTGTCCCGGGTCAGGATCGGGTCGCGGTAGCGGAACTCGTGGGCGAGCTCGACCTCGCACGGGATCCGGGTCCAGTGCTCGATGGCGTACTTCGCGACCAGCCCGGAGTAGAACGCCGTGCCGCAGGCGATGAGGATGATCTTGTCGATCTCGCGCAGGTCCTGGTCGGACAGCCGCATCTCGTCGAGCTGGAGGAAGCCCTCCTCGTTGCGCCGGCCGAGCAACGAGTCCGCTACCGCGCGGGGCTGCTCGTGGATCTCCTTGCGCATGAACCAGTCGTAGCCGTCCTTCTCGGCGGCCGAGAGGTCCCAGTCGACGTGGAACGCCTTCGCCTCGGCGGGCGCGCCGTCGAAGTCGGTCACCTCCACGTCGTCGCGGGTGATCGTGACGACCTGGTCCTGGCCGAGCTCGAGCGCGTCGCGCGTGTGCTCGATGAACGCCGCGACGTCGGAAGCCAGGAAGTTCTCGCCCTCGCCGAGGCCGACCACGAGCGGCGAGTTGCGACGGGCGGCGACGACCCGGTCCGGGTCCTGCCCGTCCACCGCGACCAGCGTGAACGCCCCCTCGAGCCGGCGGCACACGGCCTGCATCGCCTCGGTCAGGTTCGCGCCCCCGGACAGCGCGGACTCGAGCAGGTGCGCGGCGACCTCGGTGTCGGTCTCCGACAGCAGGTCGTGGCCGGCGGCCTCGAGCTCGGAGCGGAGCGCGGCGAAGTTCTCGATGATCCCGTTGTGCACCAGCGCCACCCGGCCCTGCTGGCCGAGGTGCGGGTGCGCGTTGCGGTCGTTCGGCGCGCCGTGGGTGGCCCAGCGGGTGTGCCCGATCCCGGTCGTGGACTCCGGCAGCGGGGCGTCCGCGATCGCCTTGTCCAGGTTCGCCAGCTTGCCGGCCTTCTTGTCCGAGGCGATCGCGCCGTCGTGGACCAGCGCGACGCCGGCGGAGTCGTAGCCGCGGTACTCGAGCCGCCGGAGGCCTTCGATCACGACGCCTTGAGCCTGCTTGGGGCCGACGTATCCCACGATTCCGCACATGCGCCCCACTTTACGGGAGCCACCAGCGTCGCCGGGGGAGGCGGTGCGGGCGGCGCAGCCGTGGTTGGGTCTGGCGGAAGGCCGAGCGGAGCGAGGCCGACTGGTAGGCAAGCCGCCCGTACAGCCGACCCCGGCGCTCCTGAAGACGCCTGCAAGAATGCGGCGCATGGGCTCAGCGCACGGCAACGGCGGCGACCGTGAGTCCTCCCCTTACGTCGAGCTCGACCGCGCCGCCTGGGCCGCTCTGGGCGCGGCCACCGAGCAGCCCCTGTCGCCCGACGAGATCGAGCGGGTCCGCGGGCTGGGCGACGAGCTGGACCTGGACGAGGTGCAGCAGGTGTACCTGCCGATGTCGCGGCTGCTGAGCCTCTACGTCAAGGCCGCCGGCGACCTGCACCGGGCGCAGGAGGCCTTCCTGGACCAGCCGCACCCGCCGCGCACGCCGTTCGTGATCGGCCTCGCCGGGTCGGTGGCGGTCGGCAAGTCGACGACCGCCCGGGTGCTGCAGCAGATGCTCGCGCACTGGCCGGAGCACCCGTCGGTGTCGCTGGTGACCACGGACGGTTTCCTCTACCCGAACAAGGAGCTGAAGCGCCGGGGGCTGCTCACCCGCAAGGGGTTCCCGGAGTCCTACGACCGCAAGGCGCTGCTGCGGTTCGTGATGGACATCAAGTCCGGCAAGGACGAGGTGGAGGCTCCGACGTACTCCCACCTCGTCTACGACGTGCTGCCCGACGAGAAGGTGGTGATCAAGCGGCCCGACATCGTGATCATCGAGGGGCTCAACGTGCTGCAGCCCGCCCGGGTCCGCGACGACGGCCGCACCGGCCTGGCGATCAGCGACTTCTTCGACTTCTCGGTGTACGTCGACGCCGCGACCGGTGACATCCGCCGCTGGTACACCGACCGTTTCCTGCGGCTGCGGGAGACCGCTTTCCGCAACCCCGCCTCGTACTTCGCGAGGTACGGCCGGCTCACCGAGGAGGACGCGGTCCAGCAGGCGCACGACATCTGGGACTCGATCAACGGCCCGAACCTGAAGCAGAACGTCCAGCCCACCAGGAGTCGCGCGACACTCGTGCTGCGCAAGGACGCCGACCACTCGGTCCGCTACGTCCGGCTGCGCAAGCTCTGAAATTCGGGTGCGGGTCCGGTCCCGACGACCTACCTTCGGGGGATGCAGATCCGACCCGTCGACGTGCACGACGACACAGACTTCCACGCGTTCTTCGCCGTTCATGAGGCCTCGCAGCGCTTCCAGCGTCCGTTCGTGGCGATGTGGGGCGAGGCGGAGGCGGCGGTGGCCCTCCGCCGACCGGACTCCGCGGAGCGCGCGGAGGCGTTCGTCGCGGTCGACGGCGACACTGTGGTCGGCACCGGGTTCGTCGAGTTCCCGCTGCTCGACAACACCGACAAGGTCTATTTCACCGTCGACGTGCACCCCGACCACCGTCGCCGCGGGATCGGTACGGCGCTGGTGGACCATGTCGTGGACCGGGCGAAGAACGAGGACCGCTCGGTGCTGATCGGGATGTCGCACTACCCCACCGACGCGGACGAGGACCACCCCTACCGGCGGTTCGCGGCCTCCTGCGGCTTCGACCTGGCCAACACCGAGCTGCACCGGGTGGTGGAGCTGCCGGTCTCCGACGCGACCCTCCGGGGCTGGGTCGACGAGTGCGCCGCGCACCATGAGGGCTACCGGATCGAGACCTACGTCGACGACCTCCCCGAGGCGCTGCTGCCTTCCTACGTGGAGCTGAAGAACCAGCTCGCAGTCGACGCCCCGACCGGCGACCTCGACTTCGAGGAGGAGGCACTCACCGTCGAGGGCTTCCTGGAGCGGTCGGCGACGCTGAAGGAGCAGGGCCGCACCGTCTACATCACCCTCGCCACGGTCGGCGACGGTGACGCGGCGCAGGCCGTCGCGCACTCGGTGATCGCGGTTCCGGCCGACGGCGTCGACGAGCCGCACCTGCACCAGTGGGCGACGCTGGTCCGTCGCGGCCACCGTGGCCACCGGCTCGGCCTGGCCACCAAGGCGGCGAACCTGCGGGTCGTGCAGAGGAACCACCCGGAGCGGACGTTGCTGCACACCAGCAACTCGGCGATGAACGGCCCGATGGTCGCGATCAACGAACGGATCGGCTTCCGGCCGGTCGAGGTCAACGCCGAGTTCCAGCGCAGACTCGTGTGATGATGCTGGACGCACCGCAGGGCTTCAGCCGATCTTCTTCTGGAACTCGCCCATCCGCTCGACCGGGCGGAACCCCATCGCCTCGTTGACACCGATCATGTGGCTGTTCACCTCGGCGTTGTAGGTGATCAGCAGCCGCAGGTCGGTCCGCTCGCGCTGCAGCCAGGCCAGGTTGCGTGCCTTGGTGGCCAAGCCGAGCCGGTGGCCGCGGTGGTCCGGGTGCGCCAGCGTCCCCCACTGGTAGACGCGTCCCGGGTCGTGGCCGGGCAGCACCAGCTCGGAGTACGCCGCGACGGTCCCGTCGGGTGCCATCGCCACCGTGGTGTACCTGCTGCGGCCGGAGTCCTCGAGCACCTGCTCGTTGGCCCGGATCCGTGCCGCGTCGATCACCTCGGGCTCCAGCTCCAGCTCACCGACCGGCGCCTCGGTCATCAGCGACCCGACCAGCTCCCCGAAGGAGTCGATGATCTCGTCGGGCACCGGCCCGACGAACTGCCGGATCTCGTAGTCCCGGTGGTGCGGCGCGGCCTCGTCGGCCAGCCGCTCGAGCAGCACCTGGTCGGCCGGCAGGTCGAGTGCGCGCATCACGTCGCCGATCCCGAACGTGAATCCGCGGTGCGTGAGGAAGTCGCTGTGCGGGTGACCGGCACCGTCGGCCGGGCAGGCGTAGGGGAAGCTGGCCTCCGCGGTGAGGGTCCGCCGGCCGTGCTCGAGGGCGACCTCGCTGAGCCGGTCGAGCATCGCCGAGCCGTGTCCGCGGTTGCGGTGCCCGGGCCGGGTGTGCAGCTCGGTCCAGGCCAGGTGCAGGTTGTCCTGCGTAGGCAGGGCGACCCACCCGACCGCGACCACCGTGCCGTCCTCGGTGCCGGTCAGCGCCAGCGTCTTCTCCCCATGGCTGTCGGTGAGGAACTGCGCCTTCAGCTCCTCGAGCATGTACGGCGTGCTGATCTCGCGGCCGAACGTGCTCGACGCGAAGTAGCAGTCGTGCCAGGCCGCGAGCGCCTCCGGATCGGCCGCGTCGAGCGGCCCGATGATCATGTCCTCACCTCGCCCTGCATCTCGACCAGGAGCTCGACGGTCTCGAAACCCAGCTGGTTGTTGATCACGTTCATGGCGGCGTTGACGTCGGCGTTCCAGGTGTGGATCGCTGCACACTCCGGGAACCGGTCGCGCACAGCGCGCTGGTTGGCCAGCTTCAACGCCAGCCCCAGCCGGTGGCCGCGGTGCCCGCGCAGCACCAGGGTGCCACCCTGCATGCCGTGCTCGGACGAGTGCGTCGAGACCATCACCTCGGTCAGTCCGGCCACCGTCCCGTCGGGCGCCACCGCGACCGTGCAGGTCTCGTGCCGACCGGCTCTGCGGAAGCGCTCCTCCTTGCCGCGGACCCGGGCCTCGTCCCAGTGCTCGGCCTCCACGTCGAGGTCGCCGGCGGGCGCCTCCTCGTTGAACGCGTGCTGCAGCGCGCAGTAACCGTCGAGCAGCTCCTCGGGCACCACGTCGCGCCACGTGACGAACCGGTAGTCGGCGTGGTGTGGCGCCACCTCCGCGGCGAGTGCCGGCCAGCGGTCCTCGGTGGCCAGCAGGTCCAGCACCCGATGCTCGTTGGTGAGGGCTGCCTTGAGTCCGTGCCGCTCGGCGAACCACATGCCCGGCGACCTGGGACCGTCGACGGGGGTGCTGACCTCGGCCATCATCAGCCGTCGGTCGTGTGCGGCGAGGACCTGCCGGGTCACGTCGAGAAGCGCGCTGCCGACACCGTGGCGGACCCGGTCCGGAGCGACGAACAGCTCGACGTACCCGGCGAACGTGTTGTCCATCAGCGGCAGGCTGATCTCGGCGATGCCGAGCATCGCCCCTGCCTCGAACGCCGCGAGCAGCACCGCTTTGCGCGACTCGTTGGGACCGGTCAGCGCGGCCTGCGCGCTGGGCCAGGGCCAGTACGTCGACCAGGGCCGGTCGACCTCGTCGGCGGCCTTGCCGATCTCCCAGAACCGACGGAGCAGCGCCTCGTCGCACGGGTCGATCTCGCGAATGTCCACGAGGAGGAAGGCTACGGAGCCGCCGACCCGGCCGCACCCGGTTTTCGGGTGGCTACAGGGCGAGCTGCGCGCGGACGACGCCGGCGAGCCGGTCGGCGACCGACTGCGCGTGCTCGGCGGTGGCCGCCTCGACCATCACCCGCACCAGCGGCTCGGTGCCCGAGGGTCGCAGCAGGACCCGGCCGGACTCACCGAGCTCGGCCTCCGCCTCGGCGACCGCGGCGGCGAGCACCGCGTCGTCGTCGGCCCGGCCCTTGTCGACGCCCGGGACGTTCACCAGGACCTGCGGGAGCCGGACCATCACGTCGGCGAGCTCGGCGAGCGTCGCCCGTTTCTCGGCCATCCGGGCGAGCACGTGCAGGGCGGTGAGGATCCCGTCGCCGGTGGTGGCGTGGTCGCTCATGATCACGTGCCCGGACTGCTCCCCGCCCAGCGAGTAGTGGTAGGCCTTCATCGCCTCGAGCACGTAGCGGTCGCCGACCTTGGTCTGCCGGACGTCGACGTCTTCGCGGCGCAGAGCCTGCACGAACCCGAGGTTGCTCATCACGGTCGCCACCACGGTGTCGGAGCGCAGGGTGCCGGCGTCGCGCATCGCCAGCGCCAGGATCGCGAGGATCTGGTCACCGTCGACGGTGTTGCCCGAGTGGTCCACGGCCAGGCACCGGTCGGCGTCCCCGTCGAGCGCGAAGCCGGCGTCGGCCCCGTGCTCGAGCACGGCCTTCTGCAGCACCTCGAGGTGGGTGGATCCGCAGCCGTCGTTGATGTTCAGCCCGTCCGGCTCGGCACAGATCGCGACCACGTCGGCGCCGGCGTCGCGCAGGGCCAGCGGCCCCGCGACGGAGGCGGCGCCGTGGGCGCAGTCGAGAACGACCTTGATCCCGTCCAGGGGGCGGGGGACGGTGCTCACCAGGTGCCGGGCGTAGTCGGCGACCGCGTCGTCGTACCTCCGGACCCGGCCGACGTCACCGCCGGTGGGCCGGTCCCAGGGTTCGCGGAGCCGCTTCTCGATGGCGATCTCGAGGGCGTCGTCGAGCTTGACACCGCCGCGAGCCAGGAACTTGATGCCGTTGTCGGGCATCGGGTTGTGGCTCGCCGAGAGCATCACGCCGAGGTCGACGTCGAGCGACCCGGTCAGGTAGGCGACGCCGGGGGTCGGCAGCACGCCGAGCAGGAGCACGTCGACCCCGGCGGAGGCCAGTCCGGCGACGACGGCGGCCTCGAGGAACTCACCGGAGATCCGGGTGTCGCGACCGACGACGGCCACCGGCCGCCGGCCGTGGTCGACGGAGTCGTCGAAGACGCCGGCCTCGCCCAGGATGTGTGCGGCGGCGACCGACAGGTCCACGGCCAGCTCGGCGGTCAGCTGACCGTTCGCCAGTCCGCGGACGCCGTCGGTGCCGAAAAGGCGGCCCATGCAGGGAGGGCCCGGATCAGCGCTTGCTGAACTGAGGAGCCTTGCGAGCCTTCTTCAGACCAGCCTTCTTGCGCTCGATGACGCGGGCGTCGCGGGTGAGCAGCCCGGCCTTCTTCAGCGAAGGGCGGTTAGCCTCGACGTCGATGGCGTTGAGCGCGCGGGCCACACCGAGGCGCAGCGCGCCGGCCTGACCGGTGATGCCGCCACCGTGGATCCGAGCGATCACGTCGAACCGGTCGACCAGGTCGGTGGTCACGAACGGCTCGCTGACGACCTGCTGGTGCAGCTTGTTCGGGAAGTACTCGTCGAGCCGACGGCCGTTGACGGTCCACTGCCCGGAGCCGGGGACGAGGCGGACGCGGGCGACGGCCTCCTTGCGGCGGCCGGTCGCGGCGGCCGGAGCGATGGTCGCCGGGCGCGCCGGGGCGTCCTCCGACGGAGCGCTCTCGGAGCTGTAGGCGACGCCCTGCTCGTTGACCTCGAAGGTCTCCTCGAC
Organism: Nocardioidaceae bacterium; assembly: GCA_025966335.1. Taxonomy (GTDB): domain Bacteria; phylum Actinomycetota; class Actinomycetes; order Propionibacteriales; family Nocardioidaceae; genus Nocardioides_C. The sequence continues at coordinate 6,775 of JAICRS010000040.1, read as the reverse complement.
CGCCTGGTCGGTGCCCTGCTCGGTAGTGGTCTCAGCCACGGATGTTCCTCACTTAACGACTACACAAAAAGGATGGTTGCTGGCCGTCACTGAGAGATCTGGACGATCTCGAACGGCTTGGGGGTCTGCGCCACGTGCGGGTGGTCCGGACCGGCGTACACCTTGAGCTTCTTCAGCATCTGCCGGCCGAGACGGTTCTTCGGGAGCATGCCCCACACCGCCTTCTCGATCGCCGCACGAGGGTTCTTGTCCAGCAGGTCGCCGAACGGGGTCGAGGACAGACCGCCCGGGTAACCCGAGTGGCGGTAGGCCAGCTTGGTGACCTTCTTGTTGCCGGAGAGGGCGACCTTGCTCGCGTTGACGATGATCACGAAGTCACCACCGTCCATGTGCGGGGCAAACGTCGGCTTGTGCTTGCCGCGAAGCAGCGTCGCGGTCTGGACGGCGAGGCGTCCGAGCACCACGTCGGTGGCGTCGATGACGTGCCACTCACGCTGGATGTCAGCGGGCTTCGGGCTGTACGTACGCACGGTTGTTTGCCTTCTGATCGAATTCGGTTTGTCTGGGTCCGGCTCGTTCTCACAAGCCTCGCCGCGCTCCCGGGATTCAGCGGACGTGCTGCTGTATCACCACGGGGGAGCCGCGACCGTTAAGAATACCGGCGGGTCGCCCCTGGGGTCAAAACGGCCCCGGTTTCACACCAGGCCTGGTTCGGGCATAAGTTGGGGTCACCTTAACTGCACATCACACAGCATGACGTCCCCGGTCCACGGCACAGACGGCGCATCCGCTGCCTGCGGCCTTCCCGGGCCCCGACCAGCGAGGAGCCGACGTGACCGAAAGCACGGCCACTGCTTCCAGCAAAGCCCAGTCAGCCGACACCCGGCCTGCCGGCGAGAGCCTGACCGTCCGTGACAACCGCACCGGCCAGGAGTACGACGTACCGATCACCGACGGCGCGATCCGTGCCGCCGACATCGGCAAGATCAAGCACGCCGAGGAGACTCCCGGCCTCGCCGTCTACGACCCGGGGTTCGTGAACACCGCCTCGTGCCGCAGCGCGGTCACCTTCATCGACGGCGACAAGGGGATCCTGGAGTACCGCGGCTACCCGATCGAGCAGCTCGCGGAGAAGTCGTCCTACCTCGAGGTCGCCTACCTGCTGATCCACGGCGAGCTGCCGACCAAGGACCAGTACGACTCCTGGGCCCACGAGATCACCTACCACACGTTCGTGCACGAGAACGTGAAGCGGTTCATGAAGGGCTTCCGCTACGACGCGCACCCGATGGGCATGCTGCTCGCCTCGGTGGGCGCGCTGTCCACGTTCTACCCGGAGTCGCGCAACATCGCCGACGCCGACAACCGGCACATGCAGATCGTCCGGCTGATCGCGAAGATGCCGACGCTGGGCGCCTGGTCGTTCCGGCACGGGCAGGGCAAGCCCTACATCTACCCCGACAACGACCTGGGCTACGCCGCGAACTTCCTGGCGATGCTGTTCAAGATGAGCGAGCAGAAGTTCAACGCCGACGAGCGGCTGATCCGCGCGCTCGAGGTGCTGTTCATCCTGCACGCCGACCACGAGCAGAACTGCTCGACGAACGCGGTGCGCTCGGTCGGGTCCAGCCAGGTCGACCCGTACTCCGCGGTGACCGCCGGCATCGCCGCCCTCTACGGACCGCTGCACGGCGGCGCGAACGAGGCGGTGCTGCGGATGCTGCGCCGGATCGGCTCGGTGGACAAGGTCCCCGAGTTCATCGAGGGCGTGAAGAACGGCAAGGAGCGCCTGATGGGCTTCGGGCACCGGGTCTACAAGAACCACGACCCGCGCGCCACGATCATCAAGAAGGCCTGCGACGACGTCTTCGAGGTCACCGGGGTCAACCCGTTGCTGAAGATCGCCGTGGAGCTGGAGAAGATCGCGCTCGAGGACGACTACTTCGTCTCCCGCAAGCTCTACCCGAACGTGGACTTCTACAGCGGCCTGATCTACGAGGCGCTGCAGTTCCCGCCGGAGATGTTCACCGTGCTGTTCGCCATCCCCCGCACCTCGGGCTGGCTGGCGCAGTGGCTCGAGCTGGTCCAGGACCCCGAGCAGAAGATCGCCCGGCCCAAGCAGATCTACACCGGCGAGCGCACGCTCGACTTCGTCGCCGCCAACGAGCGCTGGAAGTAGCCGCCGCGCCCGTCGCAGAACACCACGGTATGCAGGCGATCTGCATACCGTGGTGACTGCCCGGCAGGGTCAGGCGGCGGTACGGCGGACGAAGGCGATCCGCCATGCCTCCGGCCCACGCTCGAGGTACTCCACCGCGAACACGCCGGGTGACCGCTGCTCGATCTGCGCGAGCAGCGGCAGCGGGTCGTGCGGGGCGACCAGCACCATCCCGTCGCCGGGCGCTACCGCCTCGAGGGCACCGAAGATCGTCGCGTGCCGGATGGCGTGCGGGACCACCCGGGCGTCGAGCTCGGGGTAGCCCGGCCCGTCCACCTCGCCGCAGCTGCAGCTGTGCCCGCCACAGCCGCTCTCGGTCTGCTCGTGCGCATGTCCGTGCTCATCCCCGTGCGCGTCCGCGCCGAGCAGCTCGTGCATGCCGCCGAGCAGCTCGGCCACCGACACGTCGGGCGCCGCGGTGAGCAGCGGCAGCACCAGCTCGTTCTCCTTGGCCAGGTGGCTGTCGAACACCACCTGCAGCGCCTTCGCGGCCGCAGCCGCGCGGACCGGGTCCGATGCGGTGTCGAGCTCGCGGACCAGATCCGTGATCACGGTGTGCTCGCCCAGCATCCCCTCGACGAGGAGCCGGCCCTCGGCGCGCTCCTGCGCAGCCGGGTACATCGCCTTCTCCTCGGCCAGCGCGTGCGGGACCAGCTCGTGCTCGCACCACCCGACCAGGTCGCTCTTCGCCGCGGCGGCCGAGACCGAGTCGCCCCGCGCGGCGGCGCTGAGCAGCGCCTCCACCCGGATCGCCAGCATCCCGGCCATCTGCGCGTGGTGCTGCTCGACCGCGGCCGCCGCCGTGGCGTCCGCCTCGCTCGAGGCCAGAACGACGTTGCTCATTGCTATCTCCTCCGGTCGGTGGCCTTCGCCACACCCTGTGTTCACCGCACCCGATGGCGGCTCGCTCCAGATTTTATTACACTTCATCCCGTGGAAATTAATCCAGGGCCGAAGAGCCCTAGTTCCGCGCTCGGACCCCGTCCGGCGACGACCCGGCACCGGCGCCCGATGTCTCCCTCCCGGGCGCGCCTGCTGGAGACGCTGCGCGGTCAGCCGGAGCCGACCACCCTGGCCGCGCTGGGCGCAGCGACCGGGCTGCACGCCAACACCCTGCGCGAGCACCTCGAACCGCTCGAGCGGCAGGGCCTGGTCGTCCGGCACCGGGCCGCACCGAACGGCCGCGGCCGACCCGCCTGGCTCTACGAGGCGACCCCGCACGACGAGGAGCCCGGTGGTTCGGAGTACGCCGGGCTGGCCGCCACGCTCGCCTCGGCGATCCACCGCAGCAGCAGGTCACCGCGCGAGGACTCGATCGCCGCCGGCGCCGAGTGGGGACACGAGCTGGCCCGGACCCGACCGGCCGAGCCCGGACGCGGCACGGCCCGCGACGAGGTGGTCGCACTCCTCGACGAGATCGGTTTCGCCCCGCAGGCCGACGACACCACCTCCGCCGTACGCCTCACCCGGTGTCCGCTGCTGGAGGCAGCGCACAAGCATCCCGACGTGGTCTGCGGCGTACACCTCGGCCTCGTGCGCGGAGCCCTCGAGGAGTACGGCGCCGACCCCGAAGGCACCGACCTGATCCCGTTCGCCGAGCCCGGTGCCTGCCGGCTCGAGCTCCCCCGGATCACCGAGGACGCCCGGTGACGACCACCGCTCCACCACCGCCCGCACCCGCTCGGCCCCACGCGCACCCCTCGAGCGAGGCCTCACCGCTGCGTCGGATGGTGTTCCTGCTGCCGGCCGGTCTCGCGCTGCTCGCCGGGCTCGACGCGGCGCTGATGCTGCTCGGCCTGCCGGCGCCGGTCTCGACGGACCGGCTGCCCGACGTGCACGGCATGCTGCTCGTCTTCGGCTTCGTGGGCACGCTGATCTCCCTCGAACGGTCGGTCGCGCTGCGCCGCCCGGCGGGGTACGCCGCCCCGGCCCTGCTCGGCATCGGCGGGCTGCTGCTGGTCTCGCCCGCACCGCTGGCGGCCGGGAAGACCGTGCTGCTGCTCGGGGCGGCGGCCATGGTCGCGGTCTACGTGCCGCTGTGGCGGCGCCAGCGCGACGAGTCGGTGCTGGTCCAGGCCTTCGGCGCCGTGCTGGCGACCGGCGCCCTCGCACTCTGGCTCGGCGGCGTCCCGGTGGCGGCTCTGCTGCCCTGGCTGATGGGCTTCATCGTGCTCACGATCGGCGGCGAACGGCTGGAGCTGGCCCGGATCGCGATGGGCACCTCCGCCGGCCGGACCCTGATCCAGCTCTCTGCCGCCCTGGTGGCCGGCGTGGTGGCCTCACTGCTGTGGCCGGAGGTCGGCTATCCCCTGCTGGGCCTGGCGATTCTCGCTCTCGTCGGCTGGCTGGCCGGGCACGACGTCGCCCGCCGCACGATCCGCGCGACCGGCCTCCCGCGGTTCATGGCGGGGTGCATGCTGGCCGGCTACTTCTGGCTCGCGGTCACCGGCGTGACCTGGCTGGTCGGCGGCCCGGCGCTCGAGGGCGTCGCGTACGACGTGGTGGTCCACTCGGTCTTCCTGGGCTTCACGCTCTCGATGATCATGGCGCACGCACCGGTGATCCTGCCCGCCGTGCTGCGCCGCCCGTTGCCCTACCACCCGGCGCTGGTGACACCCGCCGTGCTCCTGCACCTGTCCCTGGTGCTGCGGATCTGGGTCGGCGACGCTCTCGGGGTGGAGTGGGCCTGGCAGACCGGTGGTGCGCTGAACATCGCCGCACTGCTGATGTTCGTGGTGGTCGCGGTGTGCTGCGCCACCCTGGTGAACCGGAAGAAGAGCCGATGACCGCCCGCATCCCCGCCCGCGGGTTCTGGCCACTGCGGGACCTGCCGGTCGTGTTCTGGCTGGTTGCCCTCGTGGTGGTCGCACTGGTCCACCCGTTCGTCCCGGCACCCCGCTGGCTGATGATCCACCTGCTGCTGCTCGGTGCGCTCAGCCACGCGATCCTGGTCTGGAGCCAGCACTTCGCCGACGCGCTGCTGCACACCGCACCCCGCGACGGCGCCCGACGGGTCCAGTCCACCCGGCTGCTGCTGCTCAACGGCGGAGTGCTCGGCGTGGTCACCGGCGTCCTCACGAACGTGTGGCCGGTGACCGTTCTCGGTGCCACCGCGGTGGCCACGGCGGTGGTCTGGCACGGGGTCAGCCTGGTCCAGCAGATGCGGCGTGCGCTGCCCGCCCGGTTCGCCGCCACCGTGCGCTACTACGTCGCGGCGGCCTGCTTCCTGCCGGTAGGCGCCGGTCTGGGCACGGCCCTCGCCCGAGGGCTGTCCGACCCGTTGCACCAGCAGGCCACGATGGCCCATGCCGCGGTGAACCTGCTCGGCTGGATGGGGCTCACCGTGGTCGGCACCCTGGTCACGCTGTGGCCGACGATGCTGCGGACCCGGATCGTCGAAGGCACCGAACGCGCCGCCCAGCGCGCGCTGCCGGTGCTGGTGGTGGCGGTGCTGACCACGGCCCTGGCCGCCCTGTGGGGCCTGCAGCTCCTCGCAGCCCTCGGCATCGCGCTCTACCTCGGCGGGCTCGGCATCGTCGCGCCCGCCTTCGTGGGCACGGCCCGCCAGAAGCCGCCCTCGTCGTACCCGACCTGGTCGGTGCTGGCCGGCCTGGTCTGGCTGGTCGGTTGCCTGGTCACCCTGACCGCCGGCGTCGCCACCGCGCCCTCGTGGACCGTGGCCGGCGACCGGTTCGCGTGGCTCACCCCCTTCTTCGCCGCCGGCTTCGGCGCGCAGCTGCTGCTCGGCGCGCTGTCCTACCTGGTGCCGATGGCGCTCGGCGGCGGGCCCTCGGCGGTGCGCGCCGCCAACACGGTCCTGGACCGCGGAGGTGCGCTGCGGATCGTGATGGTCAACGCCGGACTGCTGGTGTGTGCGCTGCCGGTGCCCAGCCTGGTGCGCGTGATCTGCTCGGCGCTGGTGCTGGGCGGGCTGGCCGCGTTCATCCCCTTGTTGTTCCTGGGCATCCGCGCCGCACGGGTGGCGAAACGGGGCGCCCCACCGACGGTCCGGGTCCGACCGGGTGAGGAACGCCCGCAGGGACAGGTCAGCGGGCTCGCCGCGAGCGGCTTGGCCGCGGTGGTCCTCGCGGTGGCCGTCGGGGTGGCGGTGGACCCGTCGGCGCTCGCCGGCACCGGGTCGGCCGCGTCCGCGTCCGCCAGTGTCACCGCGACCGGGCAGACCACGACCGTCGAGGTCGAGGCCCACGACATGCGGTTCACACCGGCGACGATCGAGGTCCCCGCCGGGAACCGGCTGGTGATCGAGCTGACCAACACCGACGACGAGGATGTGCACGACCTGGTGCTCGACTCCGGCGACCGCAGCGGGAGGCTCTCCCCCGGCGCGTCGGCGCGGATGGACATCGGGGTCGTCGGCCGCGCCATCGAGGGCTGGTGCTCGGTGGTGGGACACCGGCAGATGGGGATGGTGCTCGACATCGTCGTCACCGGGCAGAAGGCCGCCCCGGCCGCCTCCCATGCGGCTGCCGGACACGGCCCCCACGCCGACGGACCGGCCGCCGGCCCTGACGCGGCCGACAACCTCGACTTCATGGC
>JAICRS010000296.1 GCA_025966335.1 Nocardioidaceae bacterium | reverse complement strand
TGGCGGCGATGGGCCAGGAGCTCCAGCCGCACCTGTGGGGCAGGCTCGTCCGCCAGTAGCGCCGCACGCGAGCGCCGTTCGCGGCGGCCGGAAGCGCCGCCCACCCGGACGCCGGCGCGAGAGGCCTCAGTCCGCGCTCAGAAAAGCAAACGCCGCAGCCGGATCGGCCTCAGCGGCAACCGGCTCCAGCGGCAGCTCGAACCACACCGTCGTCCCGTCAGCGTTGTGCTCGGCGCTCCAGGCCGCGGTCAGCGCATCGATCAGCGTGAGTCCCCGCCCGGAGACGCTCATCGGGTCGTAGTCGGCCGCCTGCTGCACCGCACCCCGGTTCCCGTGGTCGTGCACGAGGACCAGCAGGCACTCGTCGTCGACCCGGACGGTGACCTCGGGGTCGGTCCCGGAGTGGATCACGGCGTTGGTCACCAGCTCCGAGACGCACAGCTTCGCCACCTCGGCGACCTCCCCGTCGACACCCCACGAGTCGAGCCGGTCCGCGACGAACCGGCGGGCGAGCCCCGCAGCGGCCGGCTCCGGCGGGAGCGTGATCGAGTCGCTGATCTGCCGCCGGGCGGTGGTGACAGCGGTGGCCAGCACGGTGACGTCGTCGTCGGCGTCCTCGCGGCGGACCAGCTCACCGAGCTTGGCGCACAGCTCGCGCGGGTTCTGTCGCCGCGGCCCGATCCGCGCCACGTGCTCGCGCAGCAGGTCGATGCCGCGCGCCAGGTCCACCTCGCGCGACTCCACGAGCCCGTCGCTGTAGAACAGCACGGTCGTGTCCGTGGACAGGTCCACCTCGTTCTCCGGCCACGGGCCCGCCTCCAGGCCGAGCGCCGGTCCGAGGTCGCCGCCGAACACCTCCGGAGGCCCGTGTCCCGGGATCAGCAGCGGCGGCGGATGCCCGGCCACCGACAGCGTCATCGACGTCCGCTGTGGGTGGATCACCCCGTAGAGCATGGTGACGAACTGGTCATCCACGCCGAGTGAGCTGACCAGGCGGTCCAGGCGGTCGAGTACGACGGATGGGCTCGGATCCAGCATGGCGTAGGCCCGGGCCGCGGAGCGGATCTCGCTCATCACGATCGCCGCCTGGACGCCCTTGCCCATCACGTCGCCGAGGGAGACCGCCACGGACCCGTTCGGGAGCGGGATCACGTCGTACCAGTCGCCGCCGACGTCGACGTTGAGACCGCCGGGCTGGTAGTACGAGCCGAGCGCCAGGCCGTCCACGTCCGGCAGGGTGTTCGGCATCAGGCTGCGTTGCAGCTGCTCGGAGTTGGTGTACTGGATCTGGTAGGCCAACCCGCGTCGCACCGCCTGCGTGACCTGGGCGGCGAACGCGCTCAGGAACGCCCGTTCGTACTGGTCGAAGTCGTGCTCCTCGTCGTAGCTGAGCATCAGCCCGCCGAGCCGCTCGGTGTCGCGGACCAGCTGGATGACCGCCATGCTCCGGGTCCCCTGGGAGCGCTGCTTCTCGAGGATCTCCGGGAACCCGTTCTCCAGGTCGTCCAGGGTCGGCAGGTAGAGGTCACTGCCCGAGCGGACGGCGTAGGTCAGCGGAAGGTCGGCATACCCGTCGATGAGGCACCAGCGCAGCGCCGCCGGGGAGTTGATGTCGTCGCTGGACACGAACTGCAGGTGCCGGCCGGCGCCCTCGGTGACCCCGAGCCCCGCGCGGATCACCCCGGGCATGCGCAAGCACCCGGACAATGCCTCCCGGGCGACCTCATCGAGTGTCAAGGCGTCACCGAGTGACGATGTCAGGCGTTGGAGCTGCTGCAGTCTCTCCGTCGTCATCCCCTCCCGAAATGCCGCGCCATTGACCAATCTAGACCTGACCGGTCCGCTCTGGGAGGAGAAATGTAGCCCGGCTCACCTGGCGGGCACGTAACCGGATCGTGGTGGACGCGTTGAACCGGGTGCCCGACCCACGAGGAGACGCCGCATGCGCCGTACCGCCGCCCTGTTCATCGCCGTCCTGATGGCCGCCACCGGCACGAGCGCGACCGGGCAGGCGACCGCCCGCACAGCACCGGCTGCCGACACTGCACCGGCCGAGCGTACGGCGCCCGCCCGTCCCCACGAAGTGATGTTCGTGGGCAACAACTGGGACGGCACCGCGACCATCATCGACGCGCACAGCCACCGCAAGATCACAACCATCAACACCATCCCGGACAAAGCCGAACGGATGGCGGAGATCGCCGCGAGCCCCGACAAGCTCGCGTTCTACCTCGCGATCCAGCAGGCCGTCGGCGAGGGCCACGACCAGTACACCGACGACATGTTCACCACCAACAACGGCCGCCTGGTCGCGGTGAGCCGGCCGAGCTTTGCCGACGTGGTCGGCATCGACCTCGCCACGAACGAGATCCGGTGGCGGTTCCCGATGGAGGGCTACCGCGCCGACCACATGGGCATCTCGCCGGACGGCCGGCGGATCCTGGTCAGCGACTCGACCGCGAACAAGGTGCACGAGCTCAACCTCCGCACCGGCGAGAAGCTGCGCGAGTTCCCGAGCGGGGACACGCCCCACGAGAACAACTACTCCCGGGACGGCGAGCGGATCTTCCACGCCAGCATCGGCCGGGTCTACACGCCCGTCGACCAGAGCGTGATCGGCCCCGTCAGGGATGCCGCGAAGGGCGACCGGCGGCTGCAGATCGTGGACAACGACACCTTCGAGATCGTCAAGCAGTGGGACATCGGCGAGGAGCTCGCCGAGGCGGGCTACCCGGGGATGAGCTCGGCGGTGCGGCCGATGGCGATCGCGCCGGACGAGCGGTACGCCTACCTCCAGGTCTCCTTCTTCCACGGCTTCGTCGAGTTCGACCTGCTGCGCGGCAAGGTCCGCCGGCTCGCGCACCTGCCCGACCGCACCGACGGGCTGCCGAAGGAGCAGTACGTCCTCGACTCCGCCCACCACGGCCTCGCCATCAACGACCGCGGCACCAAACTCTGCGCGGCCGGGACGATGGACGACTACGCCGCGATCGTGAGCCGGAAGACCTTCCGGCACCGGATCGTCGAGGTCGGGTCGAAGCCCTACTGGTCCACCAGCGGCCCCTACGGCGACCAGTGCTGGGTCTCGGTCAGCGGCGGGGACAAGGTCGTGGTGATCGACTACCGCACGGCCGAGAAGATCAGCACCATCCGGGTCGGCGACCACCCGCAGCGGGTCCGGTCCGGCTACCTGGCCGACGGCCTCT
>JAICRS010000064.1 GCA_025966335.1 Nocardioidaceae bacterium | reverse complement strand
GATCGTCGGGAACATCGGTCACTTCGACAACGAGATCGACATCACCGGGCTGGAGAAGTACCCCGGTGTCACCCGCAAGACCATCAAGCCCCAGGTCGACGTGTGGACGTTCCCGGGTGGTAGCTCCGTGATCATCCTGTCCGAGGGCCGGCTGATGAACCTCGGCAACGCGACGGGCCACCCGTCGTTCGTGATGTCGAACTCGTTCACCAACCAGGTGCTCGCCCAGATCGAGCTGTTCACGAAGACCGATGAGTACCCGGTCGGCGTGTACACCCTGCCCAAGCACCTCGACGAGGAGGTCGCCCGGCTGCACCTGGGCGCACTCGGCGTCTCCCTGACCACGCTCACCGACGACCAGGCCGCCTACCTCGGTATCGCGCCGGAGGGCCCGTACAAGTCGGACCACTATCGCTACTGAGCAGGCGCCGCTGACGGGAGGGGGCAGACGATGACCAACGGCGACGCGACCAACAAGGGCAAGGTGCTCGTCGTGGACGACGACGCCGCGCTCTCGGAGATGCTCAGCATCGTGCTGCGCAACGAGGGGTTCGACTCCAGGGTGTGTGCGACCGGTGACCATGCGCTCGCCGACTTCCGCGACTACCGCCCGGACGTGGTGCTGCTCGACCTGATGCTGCCCGGCAAGGACGGCATCGACGTCTGCAAGGAGATCCGGGCGGAGTCCGGCGTACCCATCGTCATGCTCACCGCCAAGAACGACACGGTCGACGTGGTGGTCGGGCTCGAGTCGGGGGCCGACGACTACGTGGTCAAGCCGTTCAAGCCCAAGGAGCTGGTCGCCCGGATCCGGGCACGGGTCCGCCGCTTCGACGAGCCCGGCCCGGAGTCGCTGACGATCGGTGACCTGAACATCGACGTCGCCGGTCACACGGTGACCCGTGGCGGCGAGCAGATCCCGCTCACCCCGCTCGAGTTCGACCTGCTGGTGTGCCTGGCCCGCAAGCCGTGGCAGGTGTTCACCCGCGAGGTGCTGCTCGAGCAGGTGTGGGGCTACCGCCACGCCGCGGACACGCGGCTGGTCAACGTGCACGTCCAGCGGCTGCGCTCGAAGGTGGAGCACGACCCGGAGAACCCGGAGATCGTGGTCACCGTGCGCGGCGTCGGGTACAAGGCCGGCACCTCCTAGGGCATCGGGTTCCACGTGAGTACCGGAGGGCCGATCCGACGGGCCGCGACGATCTGGCGCCGGTCCATCCAGGCGCGGGTGGTGATCAGCACCCTGCTGCTGTCGGCCGTCGTGGTGACCCTGGTCGGGATGCTCCTGCTGCGGCAGGTCACCGACGGACTGGTCACCAGCAGGACCGAGAGCTCGATCGGTGAGGCCACCCGTGGCGCCGCGGAGGCACAGAGCCGGCTGACCGCGGCCAGCGGCAGCGAGTTCGACCCCAGCGCGCAGCTGGCGCAGGTGGTCTCCGGCATCGTCACCCGCGGGGACGTGCAGGGGTTCGACGTGGTGCTGATCGGTCCGATAGCCGGCACCAGTGAGGGACTGGCGACGGGCAGCGGCACCCGCAACTCGCCGGGGCTGCTCACCGACAGCGTCCCGGAGCGGCTGCGTGACGTCGCCGAGAGCCCGGTCGCCACCGGCACGTCGTGGACCTACTCGGAGATCCGGTACGAGGCCGACACCGGACTGCGTCCCGTGCCGGGCGTGGTCACCGGATCGCAGATCACCCTTCCGTCCGACGGCGGGTCCTACGCCCTCTACTACCTGTTCCCGATGACCGAGGAGCAGCAGACGCTCTCACTGGTCCGTCGCGCCCTCGTCACCGCGGGAGTGCTGCTGCTGGTCCTCGTCGGCGGGCTGACCTGGCTGGTCACCCGGCAGGTGGTCACCCCGGTCCGGCTCGCCCGGCGGGTCGCGGAGCGGCTTGCCTCCGGCCGGCTGGAGGAACGCATGCACGTGCGCGGGGACGACGACATCGCCCGGCTGGGTACCTCGTTCAACCAGATGGCCGCCAGCCTGCAGAAGCAGATCCGCCAGCTCGAGGAGCTGTCCCGGGTGCAGCGCCGGTTCGTCTCCGACGTCTCGCACGAGCTGCGGACACCGTTGACGACCGTGCGGATGGCCGGTGACGTGCTGCACGACGCGCGGGACAGCTTCGACCCGGTGACCGCCCGGGCCGCCGAGCTGCTGCAGAAGGAGCTCGACCGGTTCGAGCTGCTGCTCACCGACCTGCTGGAGATCAGCAGGTTCGACGCCGGTGCGGCCGTGCTCGACCTCGAGGACGTGAACCTGGCCGATGTCGCCCACCGGGTCGCCGAGTCGACCCGCGCCCTCGCCGAGCGCCGCGACACCAGGATCGTCGTTCGGGAGGGGGACCGCCCGTGCATGGCCGAGGCCGACGTACGGCGCGTCGAGCGGATCGTGCGCAACCTGGTCGCCAACGCGATCGACTACGCCGACGGCCAGGACGTGCTGATCCTCGTCGACGCCAACGACGAGGCGACCGCGCTCGCGGTGCGCGACCACGGCGTCGGGCTCCGGCCCGGCGAGGCGGCGATGGTGTTCAACCGGTTCTGGCGCGCCGACCCGGCCCGGGCGCGCACCACGGGCGGCACCGGCCTGGGGCTGTCCATCTCCTTGGAGGACGCCCACCTGCACGGCGGGTGGCTGCAGGCCTGGGGTGAACCCGGTGCCGGTGCCCAGTTCCGGCTCACCCTGCCGCGTCGAGCGGGGGATCGGATCACCAAGAGCCCGCTGCCGTTGATCCCCGAGGACGCCCGCCCGCGCACCGACCGTGGTGAGGTCGGCAGCAGCTACGAGCGGGTCGACGACACCCGGGCGGGCACCTCGTGAGCCGGCGGCTGGTCACGCTGCTGACCCTCCTGGTGCTCGCACTGACCGGCTGTGTCAGCCTGCCGCGCAGCGGTGAGGTGCAGTCGGCTCCGGCGGGTGACGAGGCGTCCGAGAGCGACTCCCCGTTCGTCTACACGCCGGCCGGGCCGAGCCCGGGCGACAGCCCGGTCGACATCGTCGACGGCTTCCTCCAGGCGATGACCGCGACCCCGGTCACCACCGCGCCGCGCTTCGCGGGGAAGTTCTTGACGGATGCGGCCAACAGCGCCTGGGCACCGGAGAAGCGCACGGTGATCTACGCCTCGGAGTCGTCCGGCTTCACCGGAAACTTCGTGACCGTCCGGCTCGGGGACGTCGTGGGGCTCGACGGACGCGGTGAGTGGCTGGGTGACACCGGCAAGGACGCCGACGTGCGCTACCGGCTCGAGCTGGTCAAGGAGAAGGGGCAGTGGCGGATCAGCAACCCGCCCGACGCCCTGGTCATCCCGCAGTCGCACTTCGAGAGCCGCTACCAGCAGTACCTGCTGTACTTCTTCGACAAGTCGGCGCAGGTGCTGGTTCCCGAACCGGTCTACCTGCCGCGTGGTGAGCAGACACCGACGATGCTGATCCGGGGGCTGCTCAGAGGCCCGGACCAGGACCTGCTCGGCGTGGAGCGCACGTTCATCCCGGCCGACACCGAGCTGGAGATCTCGGTGCCGGTCTCCCGCGACGGCACGGCGGAGGTTCCGCTGAGCGACGAGGTCCTGGAGCTCGACGACGAGGCGCTGGAGCTGGCCCTGGCGCAGCTCGGCTGGACCCTGCGGCAGGTGCCCGGGCTGGAGCGGATGAAGCTGACCGTCGACGGGTCGCCGCTCAACATCGCCGGCGAAGGTGAGGAGCTCGACGTGCTGGACTGGGCGGAGTACGACCCCTCGGTGAACTGGGCCTCCCAGGAGCTGTTCGGCATCCGTGACGGCAGGGTGGTCACCCTCGTCGGTGACCAGGAACGCCGCATCGCGGGACTGTTCGGCACCGAGAGCCTCGGGCTGCGCTCGATCGCGGTCGACCTGCCGGCCGAGCAGGTCGCCGGCGTGACCGGGGCGGGGACGACCGTGCTGGTGGCACCGCGCTCCCGCGACGCGGGCGAGGTGCCGACCACGGCGAGCGCCGAGGTGATCTACGCCGGCGGCACCGACCTGCTCAAGCCCGCCTGGGACGTCTACGGCCAGGTCTGGCTGGTCGACCGGCGGGTCGGCGGTGCCGTCCTCAGTGTGGTCCGCAACGGCGAGCCGACCGTCCTCGACGCCCCCGGCATCAGCGGCGAGGACGTCACCGCGTTCGTGGTCTCCCGGGACGGGACCCGGCTCGTCGCCGTGATCGACGGCCGGCGTTCGGACCGGCTGGTGGTGAGTCGGGTGATGCGCACCGGCGACGGCACCGTGCGCCGGTTGGCACCGGCCGAGGACCTGCCGGTGGGGGCGATCGAGGTCGACGAGATTCGCGACCTCGCCTGGCGGACGCCGGGCAGCGTGGTGCTGCTGGCCGGCCCGATGCCGGGACTGTCCCAGGTCATCGTCACCCTGATCGACGGGTCCTCCGCGCTCGGCGACGTCGCCACCAACGCCGAGATCTTCCGGGAGGAGGCCGAACGCATCGTCACGTCCCCGTCGTCGGGCACGGCGCTGTACGTCGGCACCACCAACGGGCAGCTGTTCGAGCTCGCGGCGAACGGCCGGTGGACCGGCACCAGCATCAAGGGGGGCCTGGTCTCCCCGACCTTCGTCGGCTGACCTGGCCCTCGACGACCGCCGCGTTTCGTGCCCAGGACGTTCCCGCGGCCCGGCGTGCACAGCGGCGGGCGGGCCGGTTGACCACAGCCGCTCGAGGCGGATCGTGGAGGGGTGCTCGACGCCTGCCTCGACCTGCTTCTCGGGAGCAGCTGCGCGGTCTGCGCCCGGCCCGGGAGAGTGCTGTGCCGCGCCTGCGCGGACGGGTTGCCGAGCGCCGGCCGGGTGTGCTGGCCCACGCCGCGCCCGGTCGGGCTCGCGTTGCCGGTCTCGGCGGGGGAGTACGACGGGGCGCTGAAGGCCCTGGTCAACGCACACAAGGAGCGACGCCAGTTCGCCCTGGCCCGGCCGCTGGGGACCGTCCTGGCCCATGTGGTGCGCGACCTGATCGGGCCCGAGGCCGCCGACCGTCCGGTGCTGCTCGTGCCCGTGCCCTCGCGGGCGGTCGTCGTGCGCAGCCGTGGGCACGACCCGATGCTCAGGACCACCCGGCAGGCCGCGAACCAGCTGCGGCGGTGGGGCCTCGACGCGACGGTGGTCGGTGTGCTGCAGACCCGGACAGTCGTTCGCGACCAGTCCGGGCTGCATGCCGTGGACCGAGCCCGCAACCTCGCAGGCAGCATGCAGGCGTCAGGAACCCGGCTCCAGCAGACGCTGCAGCGCAGGCCGGGGGCCTCTCTGGTGATCACCGACGACGTGCTCACCACCGGGTCCACCGCCCGGGAGGCACAGCGCGCGCTCGAGGACGGAGGAGCCACCGTGGCCGGCATCGCCACCGTCGCCGCGACCCGGAAGCGGCTGGCCACGACAGCGACCAGCGAATCACTGTCCTCGCTACCGTTTTCCGGGTCGGGCGACTAGCGTCTGTGTATGGAGTCCGTCCGGGTCCGTGGTTGCGTCGGCAGGTTCCAGTCGAGCCAGAACATCAGCTGGGACAGCTGCCGGCTAGCCGAAGCCAGTCGCAGGCGAAACGGCCCACGTAAGCCACCGAGCGGGGGCTCCGCCCCCGTGGACCCTCCGGGGCGGTGGCGATCACGGTGCGGCTTAGAAGTAAGTCCTGCCCCACCCACGTCGTCAGACACGACGTGCCCGTGGGAGAAGGCCAGTAGTGGCAGAGAAGCTGCGAACGTCTCAGCAGGCGGTTGTGGGGTCGAAGACCAGGTCGGCCGGACGGACTCCTTCGTCTCCCAGGGCCGCCGAAACCAGAGCGCGGTCAGCTCACTCCAAACGACCGGGAGGTCTCCGTGGAAATCGTGGTCAGAAGTCGGCACTGCGACGTGTCGGATCGGTTCCGCAGTCACGTCGAAGAAAAGCTCACCCGACTGGAGAAGCACGACCATCGGCTCATGCGTGTGGAGGTCGAGGTCGACAAGGAGCGCAACCCCCGACAGCATGACCGCGCGATCCGCGTGGAGCTGACCGCCTTCTCCAAGGGCCCGGTGATCCGGGCCGAGGCGGCGGCCGAGGACAAGATGGCGGCACTCGACATGGCCCTGGACCGGATGGTCGGGCAGATGCGCCGGGCGGCCGACCGTCGCCGGGTGCACCGGGGCCGGCACACCCCGGTCTCGGTCGGGCAGGCCCTCGCCGGGGTCGAGCCGGAGCCCAACGGGATCACGCCGGCGGGCGCGGACGAGGAGACCGAGCGGCGGGTCGGGCCGATCACCGTGATGGGTGACGGGCCCCTGGTGGTCCGCGAGAAGAGCCACAAGGCCGAACCGATGACCCTCGACCAGGCGCTCTACGAGATGGAGCTGGTCGGCCACGACTTCTTCCTGTTCGTCGACAAGGAGAGCGAACGACCGTCCGTGGTCTACCGCCGCAAGGGCTACGACTACGGCGTGATCACCCTCGACGTGTCCTGACCCTCCGGGGAAATGTCTGGACTTTCCGTACGCTGAGGCGCTGCCACGTGTCATCATCGTGGCGTGGCAGTCCCTCAGCAACGCGCGAAGGCCGGTGGTGAACCCATCCGTGTCGCGGTCGTCGACGACCAAGAGCTGTTCCGGCGCGGCCTCACGATGCTCCTCACCGTCGAGGACGACATCGAGGTCGTCGGTGAGGCCAGCGACGGCATCGCGGCGACCGAGCTGTGCGCTGCCACCGTCCCCGACGTGGTGCTGATGGACGTCCGGATGCCGAAGCGCTCCGGAATCGAGGCGTGCCAGTCGATCAAGGAAGTCGCGCCCTCCGCGAAGATCATCATGCTCACCGTCAGCGACGAGGAGGGCGACCTCTACGACGCCGTGAAGAACGGCGCATCCGGCTACCTGCTGAAGGACTCCTCGATCGACGAGGTGGCCCAGGCGATCCGGGTGGTCGCGGACGGGCAGTCGCTGATCAGTCCGTCGATGGCGGTCAAGCTGCTCGACGAGTTCAAGCAGATGTCCCGCTCCGACCGGCAGCAGGTGCCCAGCCCCCGGCTCACCGACCGGGAGCTCGAGGTGCTGAAGCTGGTGGCCCAGGGCCTGAACAACCGGGAGATCGCCAAGCGGCTGTTCATCAGCGAGAACACCGTGAAGAACCACGTCCGCAACATCTTGGAGAAGCTCCAGCTGCACTCCCGGATGGAGGCGGTCATGTACGCCGTGCGAGAGAAGCTGCTCGACATTCCGTGACCGTTGCACCCTCTCGGGACCGCACCCTCAGCCGGTCACAAGCACGTCGGGTAGCGCTTGCCGCGCAAGGTTTCCTCGACCGCCGGCACGCGCTGCCGACGATGCGCACCCTGGCCCGGACGGTCGCCCGCACCGGCGTCCTCCAGATCGACTCGGTCAACGTGCTCCAGCGCGCCCACTACATGCCGCTGTTCAGCAGGATGGGTCCCTACGACCCGGACCTGCTGCACCGTGCGGCCGGCAGGGCGCCGCGGAGACTGGTCGAGTACTGGGCGCACGAGGCGGCGTTCATGCCGGTCGACCTGTGGCCCTACATGCGGCACCGGATGGCCCGGGCGAGGTCCGAGGCCTGGGGCGGCCCACGCCGGATCTTCGAGGAGAAGCCGGACCTGGTGGCGTGGGTGCTCGACGAGGTCCGCGAGCGCGGCCCGATCAGCGCCCGCGACATCGAGGGCGACCTGCCGCGCGCGAACCAGGACAACTGGGGCTGGAACTGGTCGGAGACCAAGCAGGCGCTGGAGTTCCTGTTTTTCGGTGGCGAGGTCTCCGTCGCTCGCCGCAACGCTCAGTTCGAGCGCATGTACGACGTGCCCGAGCGGGTCCTGCCCGCCGAGGTGCTGGCCGTGCCGGTGCCCACCGACGAGGAGGCTCACCGCGAGCTGGTGAGGCGGGCCGCGGTCGCCCACGGGGTGGCCACCGAGGTCTGCCTGCGCGACTACTACCGGATGCGCTCCGACCACACCCGCGCGGCGATCGACGCCCTCGTCGAGGACGGTGAGCTCGAGCCGGTGCGGATCGAGGGGTGGGCCCGTCCGGCGTACCTGCATCGTGCGGCACGGCTCCCGCGCCGGGTGGCGGCCCGGGCGCTGCTCAGCCCGTTCGACCCGCTCGTCTGGGAGCGCACCCGTGCCGAACGGCTCTTCGGGTTCCGCTACCGGATCGAGATCTACGTCCCCGAGCACCAGCGGGTCCACGGCTACTACGTGCTCCCGTTCCTGCTCGGCGAGGATCTCGTCGCACGGGTCGACCTCAAGGCGGACCGGAAGAACGGCCTGCTGCTGGTGAAGGGCTCCTACGCAGAGCCGGGCGCACCGGAGGAGACGGCCGCTGAGCTCGCGGCCGAGCTCGACGAGCTGCGGGGGTGGCTCGGGCTGGACGCCGTTCGCGTGGAGTCCCGCGGCGACCTGGCCCCGGCGCTCACCGTCGCCGTCAAGGAGCGCGACCGTGGCTAGCAACCTCTGGGAGCTGTTGGTCACCGCCGGCCTCGGCTGGGTGCTGTCGATCTACCCCGCGAGCCAACCCTCCGGCGCCCTGGAGCGGCAGCTTCCGGTGACCGGTCCGGTCGACTACGGCAGCAGCCACCACGACTACCCGGCCACCGACATCTTCGCGCGCTGCGGCGCCCCGGTGGTCGCACCGGTGGCCGGCGTGGTGCTCGAGGTCGGCCGGGCGGACCGCTGGCGCCCCTCGACCGACCGGGGCGCTGCGCGTGGCGGCCGGTTCGTCTCCGTCCGCGGGCGCGACGGTGTGCGCTACTACAGCAGCCACCTGTCCCGGGTCCGGGCAGGAGTCAGGGCGGGTACGACCGTACGAGCCGGCCACCGGCTCGGCTCGGTCGGCCGCAGCGGCAGCGCCCGGGACACCCCCTGCCACGTGCACTTCGGGATCAGCCCGGTGTGCGCAGGCACCGGACAGTGGTGGATCCGCCGCGGCGCGGTCCGCCCCTACCGGTTCCTCAACAGCTGGCGCTCCGGAGGCCGGCTCTCGCCGGCGCGCGCCGTCTCGGACTGGAAGGACGAGCACGGATGCCCCCGTCGCCCCTGACGCGGGCGGCGGGTTTGACCTCTCGCTACCATGGCAGGGCGGCATTCGCGTACGCCGCCGGCCCCTCAGCTGCCTGACACGCCGACCGAACTCAGAACCGATCACCCAGGAGTCAACGCTCGTGCCCGCAATTCTCGACAAGATCCTTCGCATCGGCGAAGGCAAGGTCCTCCGCCAGCTGGAGTCGGTCGCACGAGCCGTCAACGCCATCGAGGACGAGTTCGTCACGATGTCCGACGACGAGCTCCAAGGCCAGACCGCGCTGTTCAAGAAGCGGCTCGAGGAGGGGGAGGACCTCGACGACCTCATGCCCGAGGCGTTCGCGACCGTTCGTGAGGCCGCCAAGCGAGTGCTCGGCCAGCGCCACTACGACGTCCAGCTGATGGGCGGCGCGGCGATGCACCTCGGCAACATCGCGGAGATGAAGACCGGTGAGGGCAAGACCCTGGTGGCCACCCTGCCGACGTACCTCAACGCGCTCACCGGCCGCGGCGTGCACGTGGTCACCGTCAACGACTACCTGGCGAAGTACCACGCCGAGTGGATGGGGCGTGTCTACCACTTCCTGGGGCTGACCACCGGGATGATCCTGCCCGAGATGCGCCCCGACGAGCGACGCGTCTCGTACGCCGCCGACATCACCTACGGCACCAACAACGAGTTCGGCTTCGACTACCTGCGCGACAACATGGCCAACTCGCTCGAGGACCTGGTCCAGCGCGGCCACTACTTCGCGATCGTCGACGAGGTCGACTCGATCCTGATCGACGAGGCCCGGACACCGCTGATCATCTCCGGCCCCACGCAGGACGAGGTGAAGTGGTACGGCGAGTTCGCGAAGATCGCGCGCACCCTGGTCAAGGACACCGACTACGAGGTCGACGAGAAGAAGCGGACGATCTCCATCCTCGAGCCCGGGATCACGAAGGTCGAGGACCACCTCGGCATCGACAACCTCTACGACTCGGTGAACACGCCGCTGATCTCGTTCCTGAACAACTCGATCAAGGCCAAGGAGCTGTTCCGCAACGACAAGGAGTACGTCGTGATGAACGGCGAGGTCCTGATCGTCGACGAGCACACCGGCCGGATGCTCTCCGGTCGCCGCTACAACGAGGGCCTGCACCAGGCGATCGAGGCCAAGGAGGGCGTCCAGGTCCGCGAGGAGTACCAGACCCTCGCCACGGTGACCCTGCAGAACTACTTCCGGCTCTACGACAAGCTCGGCGGGATGACCGGAACCGCGATGACCGAGGCGTCCGAGTTCGACAAGATCTACAAGCTCGGTGTGGTCCCGATCCCGACCAACAAGCCGATGGTCCGCAAGGACCAGGGCGACCTGGTCTACCGGACCGAGGAGGCGAAGTTCCACGCCGTGGTCGACGACATCGCCGAGCGCAACAAGACCGGGCAGCCGGTCCTGGTCGGAACCACCTCGGTGGAGAAGTCGGAGCTGCTGTCCGGGCTGCTGAAACGCCAGGGGATCCCGCACACGGTGCTCAACGCGAAGGTGCACGCCGACGAGGCGAAGATCGTCGCCCAGGCGGGCCACAAGGGCGCGGTCACCGTGGCCACCAACATGGCCGGTCGAGGCACCGACATCATGCTGGGCGGGTCGGTGGAGTTCCTCGCCGACGACGAGCTGCGCAAGCAGGGCCTCGACCCGCTGGAGAACAGCGAGGAGTACGAAGCCGCCTGGCCGGGGACCGTCGAGCGGATCAAGGCCCAGGTCGCGGCCGAGCACGACGAGGTCAAGGAGCTCGGCGGCCTCTACGTCGTCGGCACCGAGCGGCACGAGTCGCGCCGCATCGACAACCAGCTGCGTGGACGGTCCGGGCGTCAGGGCGACCCCGGCGAGTCGCGGTTCTACCTCTCCCTCGAGGACGACCTGATGCGGCTGTTCAAGTCCGACTGGGTCGACTGGGTGCTCACCACGCTCAAGGTGCCCGACGACGTGCCGATCGAGAACAAGCGCGTCACCGGGGCGATCGCGTCGGCCCAGGCCCAGGTCGAGGCGCAGAACTTCGACTCGCGCAAGAACGTCCTCAAGTACGACGACGTGATGAACCGCCAGCGCGAGGTGATCTACGCCGAGCGCCGCGCGGTCCTCGAGGGCGCGGACCTGCACGATCAGGTCCGGTCGATGATCGACGACGTGGTCGAGGGATACGTCACCGCCTCCACCGAGGGGTTCCCGGAGGAGTGGGACCTCGACGCGCTGTGGGCGGCGCTCAAGACGCTGTACCCGATCTCGCTCAAGGAGGCCGAGCTCGAGGAGCAGGCCGGCGGACGTGACGGGCTCTCCCGTGAGCAGCTCGTCGCCGACATCAAGGCCGACGCCCAGGCCGCCTACGACGCGCGCGAGCAGGAGTTCGGCGACGAGGTGATGCGCGAGCTCGAGCGTCGGGTGGTCCTGTCGGTGCTCGACCGGAAGTGGCGTGAGCACCTCTACGAGATGGACTACCTCCGCGAGGGCATCGGCCTGCGTGCCTACTCCCAGCGCGACCCGCTCGTGGAGTACCAGCGCGAGGGGTTCGACATGTTCAGCGCGATGATGGACGGCATCAAGGAGGAGTCGGTCGGCTACCTGTTCAACCTGGAGGTCCAGGTGGCGGAGGAGCCGGACGAGGACGAGGCCGCGCAGGAGGCGCAGCCGGCGCAGTTCGGCTCCGCCGTGGCCCAGGCCGCGGCCGCCGGTGCGGAAGCTCCGACCATCGTCGCCAAGGGCCTGGAGTCACCCAAGCAGCCGCAGAACCTGTCCTACTCGGCGCCGACCGAGGCCGGCGAGGCAGAGGTCACCGGCGCTCCGGCCAGCAACGCCGACGATCCCTATGCCGGGATCAGCCGCAACGCCGAGTGCCCGTGCGGGTCCGGCAAGAAGTACAAGAAGTGCCACGGTGCACCCGGCGGGCCGACCGGGTTGACCACCCGCGTCAACGGCTGACCCACCTGTTCTGAGCGCGTTCGGTCCCAACTGGCTGCTCCCAGCTCCGATGGGGTGCCGTTTGGGACCGAACGTGCGTCGGACGACCGGGTTCGCCCTCGCGGCGATCGATCTGGCGGGCCGGGTCCACCGTTCGACGACGAAGTGGTCAAGATCGGCCGGTTCGGTGCCAGGAACGCGTCGTTCTTGACCAGTTCCTGGACGCGCCGATGGATTCGGAGCCCCGGCTCGACGCCTCGTCACAACGGCACACGTGTGCCCGTGTGACACAGTCCCGCGGAAAAACCGTGTCACAGCAGCACACCTGTGCCGCTTGGTCGTCCGGGTGAGGTGCCAGGCGCTCTCAGCGGCTCAGCCGAGCTGCAGGGCGGTGCACTGCCAGCGCCCGCCGGCGAGCTCGAGCCGGGCCGCGAGCGCCCGCGACCGCTGCCCGTGCCGGACGTGCACGCTGACCTCGGCGGTTTCCGGCGTGGGCTGGAAGACGTGCACGCTGCGTACCTGCGGCCGCACCGTGCGCAGGCGCTGGTGGACCGGTGCGGTGCGCGCCAGGATCCGGACCCGCCGGCCGAGGTCGAGGTAGACCCGCTTCGACGTCCACCGGACCAGCTGCGGCAGCGGGCGGTCGCCACCGAGCACCTCCACGACGGCCTGCGCGAAGCGGGCGGCCCAGGCCTGGACCTCGTCGGCGGCTCTCCCGTTGCCGTCGACGACGTTGAGCCGGGGTCGCAGGTGCGGCGTGGTCGGCATCCCGGCACAACCGCGCAGGTCCAGTGCCAGGGTGCCCTGTACCGCGGCGATCGGCACGGGGCCGGGCTGGCGTGACCGTCCGGCATCGAGCCGGGTCACCGTGGCCCACTGGTCCGGGGGTGCGGGGGGACGTCGCACGGGCGGGTTCGAGGTGGGTTCGGGCTGTGTGTGGGCGGTCACGAGGACTCCTTCCGGTCGGGTGGGTCGAGCTCGGGAATGTGCAGGATGGTGCCGGGGAAGATCAGGTCCGGGTCGGAGCCGACCCGGTGCTGGTTGGCGAGGTGGATGGCGCGCCAGCCGGCATCGACCTCCGCGTCGTTGGCGTGCTCGCCGAG
>JAICRS010000076.1 GCA_025966335.1 Nocardioidaceae bacterium | reverse complement strand
GCGGTCCGGGTCGTCCTCGGCGAGCTGCCGGACCTCCCGTTCCTTCCCGAGCTGCCCGGACGCGGTGCGCCCGCCGGCATGACCGGCCGCGCGCTCGCCGTGGTCGCCGAGCTCGGCGCCGACCTGCAACCGGCCGGCTGGCGGCTCACCGACGCAGCCGGCGTGGACCAGCGTCGCGCACGATCGCTGCTGGGGCAGGACCTCGACGCCGTCGAGGAGCAGACCCAGGGTCTGCAGGGCCGGTTCAAGATCCAGGTCACCGGTCCCTGGACGCTCGCGGCCACCGTCGAACGCCCCCGCGGTGACCGGGTCCTCGCCGACCACGGCGCCCGCCGTGAGCTCGCGCAGGCACTGGCCGAGGGGTTGCGCGAGCACATCGCCGACGTACGCCGGCGGATCCCGGGGGTCGACCTCGTCGTCCAGGTCGACGAGCCGGCGCTTCCCGCGGTGATGGCCGCACAGATCCCCACCGCCTCCGGGTTCTCGCGGCACCGTTCGGTGGACGCCCCCGTCGCCTCGCCTGCCCTGGAATGGGTGTTCGCCGCGATCCGCGACGCCGGGGCCACTCCGGTCGCGCACTGCTGTGCGGCCGACGTACCCATCCCCCTGCTGCTCGGAGCCGGAGCGGCGGGTGTCTCCGTCGACCTGTCGGTCTTGGCGGCATCGGCGTACGACGAGCTGGCGGATGCGCTGGAGAAGGACACGCTGGTGTTCCTCGGCATCGTGCCCACCACCGAGCCGGCGATGACACCGACCGACTCGGCCCTCACCGAACGGGTGCTCCGCCTGCTCGACATGCTCGGCCTGGACCCGGCGACCGTGACGGAACGCCTGGTGATCACGCCGGCCTGCGGGCTCGCGGGTGCCACCCCCGGTTGGGCGAGGTCCGCGCTCGCGCTGTCCCGGCGGGTCGCCGGCAACCTGGACGGCTGAGCGGCGATCCATTCCGGCGGTCCAGCCGTATGACTCGGCAGGGACCAGGCCAGCGCTCCACCGGGGAGTGCGCCGGAAGGAGATCTCACATGCGAACTCGCACGCTCATCACCAGGATCGCGATCGGGACGACGGCCGTCGCGGTCGCCGCGCTCACGGCGACCCAGGCGGCCACCGCGCACGGCGGTGACGACGACGATGACAAGCAGGACTTCCGCGGAACGTTGATGGAGCTCAACGGCTCCGGAGTCAGCGGTGACGTACGCGTCGTCGACGAGGACGGCGAGCTCCGGGTCAAGGTGGACGCACGCGGCGTGGAGAACATGCAGATGCACATGTCCCACATCCACGGTCACGCCGACCTGTCGCAGGCATCGTGTCCGGACATGAGCGTGGCCGGAGCCGACGGGATCCTGTCCATCGGTGAGGGCCTGCCCGCCTACGGGCCGGTGTTCGTCACCATCGCCAACGACCACGTGATGAAGCCCCGGCTGAAGTTCGATCGCGACTTCACGATGACCGATCCCGGGTCGCCGCTCGCGGGTGCCTCCGTCGACGAGATGGGTGACCTGGGCAAGTTCGTGATCGTGGTGCACGGCATGACCGCGGCCGACGACGGTGAGCCGGGGAACGGAGTCATGCCCGGCTACATTCCCGCGCTGCCGGTGGCGTGCGCGGTGCTCGAGGAGCACTGAGAACAGGCTCCGACCACGCGCGATGATGCGGCCGGCCGCGGCGAATTTCCCCTCCGCCGCGGCCGGTTCTTCGTGCGCTCAGAGAGTCGTGTCGCTCAGAGCCGCGCGGTCGACCACACCGGGCCGGCGCCACCGTTGGCGACCATCACCAGCTCGGACACGTCCTGCGCCGGGACGTCGATCACCCAGGTCTCGCCGCGTTCGGAGTGCAGCACCCAGTCGGCCACCTCGATCTGCTTGCCGTCCTCGAGGCGCAGCAGGCAGAGGTAGTTCATCCCGACCGGGCCGGTGGTCACGGTGACCACGTAGACCGGTTCACCGTCCATGAGCGTGCGGGTGACCGACCCGACCCGGTCACCGTCGGGAGTCTCGAGGAGCGAGCGGTCTTCCGCGAGCGTGCTCTGCTGTGGGGTGTCGTCGAGCTGCGAGACGGCGTAGCTGCCGCCCACCCCGACTGCCAGCCCGGCGGCTACGGACGCGGCCACCAGCTGCCAGCGATGCCGACCCGGACGAACGCGTCGGCTGCGCTCAGAAACCTTCACCGGTCCGGTCGGGTCGAGGCCCATCGCGCCCAGCACCCGTGCATCGAAGCCGGGGCTCGGTTCCACGCTCGGGGCTGCGGCAAGGGTCTGCTCGACGGTTGCCGACAGCGCGTCGTACTCGCCGCGGCAGCGGTGGCAGGAGGTCAGGTGCTGCAGCGTCGAGTCGCGGGAGCCGCCGTCCGCCTCGTCGAGCGCGAGCGCGAGGAGCTGGCCGTCGTCCGGGTGCACGTCAGTCACTGGTCTCCTCCTCCTTCATCGCGGCGCGCAGCTTGATCAAGCCGTTGCGGATCCGGGTCTTCGCGGTGCCCAGAGGTATGTTCTCCCGACTGCTCACCTCGGAAGCGGTGCACCCGCCGATCACCGCCAGGACAACGGCCCTGGCCTGCTCCGGCGGCAGCAATCGTAACCGTGCCCTGGCCAGGTCGCTCTCGACCCGGAGCAGGGTGACGTCCTCGACGTCCGAGCCGGACAGAGTGCCGAGGATCAGCGCGTCCAGGAGCTCGTCCTCGACGGCGATCGGTCGCCGGGTGCGGACCACGTCGATCGCGGCGTTCCGGGTGATCGTCAACAGCCACGTCAACACCGAGGCCTTGCGCCGGTCGTAGCTGCCCGCCGCGCGCCAGGCCCGCACGAACACCTCCTGGCTGACGTCCTCCGCGAGACCGGTGTCGCGGGTGATCGAGACGGCGAGTCCGAACACGGCGCTCTGGAAGCGTCGCACGAACGCCACGGCGGCGAGCTGGTCATCGACGGCAAGCCCCTCGACCAGTGCGACGTCCGCGGCGCGGTCGGCCAACGACAACACACCCACACGAGGGGATACGGCGCGCCGCTGAGAAGGGATTGCTGCGGGCGGCAATCCCTGGTCATCGTCGGGCCGTACCTCTGGTGACGAGCCGTTGTTTTCCGGGCGACTCACCGAAGCCATCACCTCACTTCCGGAGGAGCCATGAACCAGCCACACAAGGTCTGGGCGGCGGGCCTGGGTCTGCTCGTTGCGGGTCTCCTCGCGTCCTGCGGCGGTGACGACACGGAGGGTGCGACCGATACCGAGACCACAGTCCAGGAGACTCCCAGCCAGTCTGACACCGATGCCGCCGCCGGGACGGAAATCGCGACCACGGAAACCAGCCTCGGGACGTTCCTGGTGGACGGTGAGGGCGCATCGCTCTACCTGTTCACCCAGGACAGTCCCGGCAAGAGCGTCTGCGAGGGCGACTGTCTGGTCGCCTGGCCGCCGCTCGAGGGGGAGGTGACCGCCGGTGAGGGGGTCGACGAGAGCCTGATCGGCAGCATCGAGCGCAGCGACGGCACCATCCAGGCCACCTACGGCGAGTGGCCGCTGTACTACTGGATCAAGGACAAGGCCGCCGGTGACGTGACCGGTCAGGGCGTGGGCGGTGTCTGGTACGTCGTCGACCCGAAGGGCAAGGCGATCGTGACCGCAGGCCAGCTGATCACCGACTCCTCGGACCTCGGCACCTACCTCACCGACTCCCAGGGCAGGACGCTCTACATGTTCACCAACGACTCGCCGGGCAAGAGTGTCTGCGAGGGCGACTGCCTCGTCGCCTGGCCGCCGGTCGTCGGTGAGGTCACCGCGGGCGAGGGCGTCGACCCAAGCCTGATCGGGTCGATCGAGCGCAGCGACGGAACCGTCCAAGCCACCTATGCGGAGTGGCCGCTGTACTACTGGATCGAGGACAAGAAGCCCGGTGACACGACCGGCCAGGGCGTCGGCGACGTCTGGTACGTGCTCAGCCCGGACGGGAAGATCATCAAGAAGGCGCCGAGCGCCGGTTGAGCTAGGGACGGTCGGCCGGCTGCGGCACGAACGCCAGTGACCTGGTGGCGGCGAAGTCGTTCCAGGTCGGGATCCGGCGGAACATGTAGTGGCCGGCGCGACCCATGTCGAGGTACTCCGTCGACGCGGCGACCGACCCCGCCCGACGTACGAACTCCTGCGTGGCCCGCGCCGAGGTGATCTTGTCGTTCCGGCCGTGCGCCGCGGCCAGGTGCTTGCCGGCGAGCGCACCGACCGGCTCTCCGGCGGGCAGCCAGGGCGCCAACGCGACCACCCCGGTGACCGACGGGTCGTCGGCAACCGCCACGGCTGTGCGAGCCCCCATCGAGTGGCCGAGCAGTACGACGGGCAGGTCACCGAGCTCGCGACGGACCTCGTCGAGCGCCCACGTGGCATCGGGGACCGGGGACGGCGTGGACGCGACCCCGGCGTTCCAGCCACGGACCTGGTAGCGCAGCAGCCACACGCTGACTCCGGCGCGGGTCAGCCGACCCTCGACGTGGCTCATCATCCAGCGCGAACGGCGCCACGACGCACTGCGGTCGTCGATCGGGGTGTGGCCGTCCGCCCGGCCGCCGTGCAGCATCAGGACGAGGCCTCGGGGTTCCCCGTCGACGTCGCGGCGGGTGAGCTGGGGCGCTGGCATGGCTCAATCCTCTCAAGGCGGACAAGCCGGGTCGGGTACTGGCGCGACGATGTCGGTGCTGCACGGCAAGATAGGGCGCATGACGCAGACTCCTGAGCTGCCCGAGACGACCGGTGCCACGGTCGAGGCCGCGCCACCCGAGGCCCGCGAGGAGCATCTCGAGATCGCCGAGCGGGTGGAGGAGGCGCGCTGGCGCTACTACGTCAAGGATGCGCCGACGATGTCGGACGCGGAGTTCGACGCGCTGATGCATCGGCTCGAGGAGCTCGAGGACCGGTATCCCGACCTGCGCACTCCCGACTCGCCGACGCAGAAGGTCGGTGGTGCGGTCTCCACCGACTTCACGCCGGTCGACCACCTCGAGCAGATGATGAGCCTCGACAACGCGTTCTCCGCAGAGGAGCTGCAGTCGTGGAAGGCGCGGCTGGACCGGGAGGGCGTCCAGGGCGCGGAGTTCCTGTGCGAGCTGAAGGTGGACGGGCTGGCGATCAACTTGCTCTACGAGGACGGTCGCCTGGTCCGCGGTGCCACGCGCGGCGACGGCCGGACCGGTGAGGACGTCACGCCCAACGTCCGCACGATCGACAACATCCCGCACAAGCTGACCGGGACGGAGGAGTATCCGGTGCCGGCGCGGGTCGAGGTCCGCGGCGAGGTGTTCCTCCCCGTCGCGGCGTTCGAGAAGCTCAACGAGGCCATGGTCGAGGCCGGCAGGTCGCCGTTCGCGAATCCCCGCAACGCGGCGGCGGGTTCGCTGCGGCAGAAGGACCCGCGGGTGACGGCGACCCGACCGCTGGCGATGGTGTGCCACGGGCTCGGTTACCGCGAGGGCTTCCAGCCGGAGCGCCAGTCGGTGTCCTACGCAGCCCTCGACACCTGGGGCCTGCCGGTCAGCGCACGCGCGAAGGTGGTCCCGGACCTGCAGGCGGTCGACGAGTTCATCGCTTACTACGGCGAGCACCGCCACGACGTCGAGCACGAGATCGACGGGGTCGTGGTCAAGGTCGACCAGGTCACGCTCCAGCGCCGGCTCGGGTCGACGTCGCGCGCTCCGCGGTGGGCGATCGCCTTCAAGTACCCGCCCGAGGAGGTCAACACCAAGCTCCTCGACATCCGGGTCAACGTGGGCCGGACCGGCCGGGTCACGCCGTACGGCGTGATGCAGCCGATCAAGGTCTCCGGGTCGACCGTGGAGATGGCCACCCTGCACAACGCCTCGGAGGTCAAGCGGAAGGGCGTGCTGATCGGGGACACCGTCGTGCTGCGCAAGGCCGGTGACGTGATCCCGGAGATCGTCGGCCCGGTCGTGGAGCTGCGCGACGGCACCGAGCGCGAGTTCGAGATGCCCACGCACTGTCCCGAGTGCGGCACGCTGCTCGCTCCGCAGAAGGAGGGGGACGCCGACATCCGGTGTCCCAACACACGATCCTGCCCGGCCCAGCTGCGGGAGCGGGTCTACCACGTCGCCGGCCGTGGCTCCTTCGACATCGAGGTGCTCGGCTACGAGGCGGCCGTCGCGCTCCTCGACGCCGGCGTGATCGAGGACGAGGGCGACCTGTTCTCGCTGACCGAGGACGACCTGCTGAAGGTGCCCATGTTCACCCGGGCCGCGAAGAAGGGAGAGGGCGACGGGAAGGTGCTCTCCGCGAACGGCGCCCGGCTGCTGGCCAACCTCGAGGTGGCGCGACAGCGGCCGCTGTGGCGGGCTCTGGTCGGGCTCTCCATCCGGCACGTCGGCCCGACCGCCGCGCGTGCGCTGGCCACCGAGTTCCACTCGCTGGAGGCCATCGAGCAGGCCTCGCTGGAGGACCTCGCCAACGCCGAGGGTGTCGGGCTGACGATCGCAGAGTCGGTCCGTGACTGGTTCGCCGTCGACTGGCACCGGTCCGTGGTCGGCAAGTGGCGCGCCGCCGGCGTCACCCTGGAGGACCAGGTCGACGAGTCGACGCCGCGCACCCTGGAGGGGATGAGCATCGTGGTCACCGGCTCGTTGACCGAGTTCAGTCGCGACCAGGCCAAGGAGGCGATCCTCGCCCGCGGGGGGAAGGCCGCCTCCTCGGTGTCGAAGAAGACCGACTTCGTCGTCGTCGGCGACTCACCCGGGTCGAAGTACGACAAGGCGGTCTCCCTGAAGGTGCCGGTCCTCGACGAGGACGGGTTCAAGGTGCTGCTCACCGACGGCCCGGACGACGCCCGGCAGGTCGCCCAGGTCAGCGAGTGGCCTGCTGCGGGATCGTGACCGGTTCCCACCCGGTCGGCGCGATGTTGTGGTTGGACCGGAACAGGTTCGTCGGGTCCCACTGGTCCTTCAGTGCGACCAGCCGGGCGTACTTGTCCTCGCCGAACCCGGAGACCACGTCGGCGGTCGTGGTGCCCGGCTCGAAGTTGAGGTAGACACCGCCGGTCCGGTCCGGCTCGACGGCCGCGCTGAACCGGCGTACCCAGTCCATCTCGTAGTCGGTCTGGTCCGGAGTGTTCCAGGCCGCGATCGGGTGCGCCATGTAGGGAGCGGCGCGGTGCCCGGCCGCGGTGGCGTCCTCCGGGACCCGGCTGATCGCGCCGCCGTTGCGGAACATCACGCCCTGGGTCATCGGTGAGTGGATCGTCTTCCCGACCTCCAGGTAGTCGTCGATCACGTCGTCGCTGAGCCGGGACAGGTGCATGCCGCGGTGGTAGTTCAGCCATCCCTTCGGGGCGAAGCCGTCGATCATCGCCTGGAGTGCCGTGTAGGGCATCGGCTGGAGGAGGTCGACGCCGCCCGCCGCCAGTTCCCGCAACGGGGCCACCGCTTCGACCGCCTCCGCCGGGTCACCGACGTAGGCGACCACCAGCGCGACCACCGGCTTGCCGACGAGCTCCGGCGGGACGAACTCCTCCGGCGGCGCCAGGACCGTGACCATACCGGTGCCGAGCTCGTCCGGTGCCTGCTCCACGTGGTCGCGGTAGGCGCGGGCGAAGCCGCCGGCGTCCTGGTTGGGCAGCACCAGCATTCCGGCCAGCAGCAGCGGCGGGATCTCGTGCACCCTGAGCTCGTAAGACGTGACCACGCCGAAGTTCGCGCCGGCGCCGCGCAGACCCCAGAGCAGGTCCGGGTTCTGGTCCTCGCTGACGTGCACGAGCCGACCGTCCGCGGTCACGATGTCGGCGGCGACGAGGTTGTCGCAGGTGAGCCCGTACTTGGCGGACAGCCAGCCGTAGCCGCCGCCGAGGGTGAAGCCGCCGAGGCCGGTGGTGGTCACCCGACCGCCGGGAGTCGCCCGGCCGTAGAGCTGGGTCTCCCGGTCGTACTCGCCCCAGAGCACGCCGGCCTGCGCGAGGGCGGTGCCGCGGTCGGGGTCGACGTGCACGCCCTTGAGGCTGGACAGGTCGATGAGCACGCCACCCTCGCAGATCGAGGTGCCGGCGATGCTGTGGCCGCCGCAACGCACGGAGAGCGGCAGCTGCGCGGTGCGGGCGTAGTTGACCGCGTCCATCACGTCCGCGGCTCCGGTGGGCCGGACGATCACGGCCGGTCGCCGGTCGATGCCCCCGTTGTAGACCGCGCGAGCCCGGTCGAAGTCCGGGTCCTGCGGTGTGATGGTCTCCCCCCGGAACTCGGCGCTGAGCTCGAGTACGGGCTGGCTTGTGGTGAGGTCGGTCATTGCGTTCCACCCCTCCCAGGTGTGGTCTGGTCGCTGACTTCCTCGGCCCACGTAACGCCTGATGCCTGTGCACTGCAATGACTCGGATGGGCGATTGACCCCATAGTCGGGGGTCCACATGCCCGACAAATAGCGGGATCCCCGACACCCATAGGATGGTTGCTTCCAACCCGACCGTGTAGGGGACTGCTTCATGCCCGACATCACCCGCGAAGAGGTGGCCCACCTGGCCGACCTGGCGCGGATCGACCTGTCCGACGCCGAGCTCGACCACCTGGCGCCGCAGCTCGCCGTGATCCTCGACTCGATCAAGTCGATCAGCGAGGTGGCTGCCGACGACGTGCCGCCGACCTCGCACGCGCTGCCGCTGACCAACGTGTTCCGCGAGGACGAGGTGCGCCCCGGCCTCACCGCGGAGGAGGCGCTCTCCGGCGCCCCCGAGGTCGAGCAGCAGCGGTTCAGTGTCCCCAGGATCCTCGGGGAGGAAGCATGAGCGACCTCACCCGTCGTACCGCCGCCGAGCTCGCGGACGCACTCGCCGCCGGCGACACGACCTCCGCCGAGATCACCGAGGCACACCTCGCCCGGATCGAGGATGTCGACGGGAGCGTGCACGCGTTTCTGCACGTCGACGCCGAGGGTGCGCTGGCCGCGGCCCGCGCCGCCGACGAACGCCGCGCCGCGGGTCGGCCCGCGTCGGCCCTGGACGGGGTGCCGATCGCGGTCAAGGACATCCTCACCACCGTCGGGTTGCCGACCACGTGCGGGTCGAAGATCCTCGAGGGCTGGGTGCCGCCGTACGACGCCACCGTCGTCGCCCGGCTGAAGGACGCCGGCCTGCCGATCCTCGGCAAGACCAACATGGACGAGTTCGCGATGGGGTCGTCCACCGAGCACTCCGCCTACGGCCCGACCCGCAACCCGTGGGACCTGGACCGGATCCCCGGCGGTTCGGGAGGTGGCTCGGCCGCGGCGGTCGCCGCGTTCGAGGCGCCGCTGGCGATCGGCACCGACACCGGCGGCTCGATCCGCCAGCCCGGTGCGGTGACCGGCACGGTCGGGGTGAAGCCGACCTTCGGCGGTGTCTCGCGTTACGGCCTCGTCGCGCTGGCGAACTCGCTGGACCAGGCCGGCCCGGTGACCCGCACCATCCTCGACTCCGCGCTGCTGCACGAGGTGATCGGCGGGCACGACCCGCGCGACTCCACCTCCATCGACCAGCCGTTGCCCGCGCTCGTCGACGCCGCGAGGCAGGGCTCCTCCGGCGACATGAGCGGGGTGCGGATCGGTGTTGTCAAGGAACTCGGTGGCGAGGGCTACCAGGCCGGTGTGCGGGCCCGCTTCGACGAGTCGGTGCAGCTCCTGGTGGACGCCGGCGCCACGGTCGTGGAGGTCTCCTGCCCCAGCTTCGTGCACGCGCTCGCTGCCTACTACCTGATCCTGCCGAGCGAGGCGTCCTCCAACCTGGCCAAGTTCGACGCGATGCGTTACGGGCTCCGCGTGCTGCCCGACGGCGTGGAGAACCCGAGCGCCGAAGAGGTGATGCGGGCCTCCCGTGACGCCGGCTTCGGTGACGAGGTCAAGCGCCGGATCATCCTCGGCACCTACGCGCTGTCGAGCGGCTACTACGACGCCTACTACGGGCAGGCCCAGAAGGTACGGACCTTGATCAGCCGCGACTTCGAGGCCGCATTCGGCCAGGTCGACGTACTCGTCTCTCCGACCGCACCGACCACCGCGTTCCGTCTCGGCGAGAAGGTGGACGACCCGGTGTCGATGTACCTCAACGACATCGCGACGATCCCCGCGAACCTCGCCGGCGTGCCCGGGCTGTCGCTGCCCAGTGGACTCGCCGACGAGGACGGGCTGCCGGCCGGTTTCCAGATCCTCGCCCCGGCGATGGCCGACGACCGGTTGTACCGGGTGGGTGCGGCGCTCGAGACGCTGTTGACGAAGAAGTGGGGAGGCGCGCTGCTCGAGAACGCGCCCGAGCTGCAGGGGAGTGCGCGATGAGCGCTGTGGGTTCCGCGACGGCACCGAAGGTGATGTCGTACGACGAGGCGCTGGAACGGTTCGACCCGGTGATGGGCCTCGAGGTGCACGTCGAGCTGAACACCGCCTCGAAGATGTTCTGCGGCTGCCCGACCGAGTTCGGTGCCGAGCCGAACACCCAGGTCTGCCCGGTATGCCTCGGCCTGCCCGGGGCGATGCCGGTGGTCAACGGGAAGGCCGTCGAGTCCGCGATGCGGATCGGGCTCGCACTCAACTGCGAGATCGCCGAGTGGTGCCGGTTCGCCCGGAAGAACTACTTCTACCCGGACATGCCGAAGAACTTCCAGACCTCGCAGTACGACGAGCCGATCGCGTTCGAGGGGTTCACCGAGGTCACTGTCGACACTGCGGACGGTTCCGAGGTTTTTCGGGTGGAGATCGAGCGCGCGCACATGGAGGAGGACACCGGCAAGTCGCTGCACGTCGGGACCTCCGGCCGGATCCACGGCGCGGACTACTCGCTGGTCGACTACAACCGTGCCGGCATCCCCTTGATCGAGATCGTGACCAAGCCGATCGAGGGCACCGGGGACAAGGCGCCGCTGGTGGCGAAGGCCTACGTGGCGCACCTGCGGGAGCTGCTGCTCGGCCTCGGGGTGTCCGACGTCCGGATGGAGCAGGGCTCGATGCGCTGCGACGTGAACCTGTCGCTGCGCCCGCACGGCCAGGAGAAGCTCGGCACCCGCACCGAGACGAAGAACGTGAACTCGCTGCGCTCGGTGGAGCGTGCGGTCCGTTACGAGATCGGCCGGCAGGCCGCGTTGCTGGCCGACGGTGGCTCGATCACACAGGAGACGCGGCACTGGCACGAGGACACGGGGGTCACCACCTCCGGGCGGGAGAAGTCCGACGCCGAGGACTACCGGTACTTCCCGGAGCCGGACCTGGTGCCGATCGCGCCGTCGCGGGACTGGGTGGACCGGCTCAAGTCCGAGCTCCCCGAGCCACCGCGGGAGCGTCGTGCCCGGCTCCAGCAGGAGTGGGGCTTCAGCGACCTCGAGATGCGCGACACCGTCGGCGCGGGTGCGTTGAGCCTGGTCGAGGAGACGATCGCCGCGGGCGCCTCGCCGGCGGCCGCGCGCAAGTGGTGGCTCTCGGAGATGGCCCGTCGCGCCAACGAGCAGGGCGTCGACATCGCCGAGCTGCCGGTCACGCCGGCCGAGGTCGCGCGGGTCCAGGCGCTGGTCGACGAGGGCAAGATCAACGACAAGCTGGCCCGGCAGGTGTTCGACGGGGTACTCGCGGGTGAGGGAACGCCCGACGAGGTGGTCGCCGCCCGCGGGCTCGCCGTGGTCTCCGACGAGGGCGCGCTGTCCGAGGCGGTGGACCGGGCGATCGAGGCGAACCCCGACGTCGCGGACAAGATCCGGGACGGCAAGGTCGCCGCCGCGGGCGCGCTGATCGGAGCGGTGATGAAGGAGATGCGCGGACAGGCCGACGCCGGCCGCGTCCGCGAGCTGATCCTCGCCAAGCTCTCCTGATTCCCCCCAGCCTCCTCCGATCCCACCCCACCCTTCCGTTGAGACGCGCTCTTTTCGCCGGTGAAACGCGCTCTTTTCGCCGGTGAAACGCGCTCTTTTCGCCGGTGAGAAGCAACTTCTTCACGGTCGGGATGCGGGCAGGTGAAGAAGCGGGTTGTGCGGTTTCCCGGCAGGGGGTCGATGCTCCGCGGCTC
>JAICRS010000185.1 GCA_025966335.1 Nocardioidaceae bacterium | reverse complement strand
TCGCTAGACATCCCACGGTTCTAAGTCGTCAAGTCAGGCGGCTTGTCTCAGGTCGTGGCGGTGTGCCCAGGCGGTGGCTTCGTCGTAGAGCGTCCCGTGGCGTAGGCAGCCGTGGAGGATGCCGACGAGGCGGTTGGCCAGCGCTCGGAGCGCCTTCTCGTTGGTATCGCCGGCGGCGCGTCGGGCGTCGTAGTAGGCGCGGGCTCCGGGTGAGGCGGTGAGCGCGGCGAACGCCTGCCCTCGGAGGGCATCACGGAGCCGCTTGTTCGTCTTGTAGCGCGCGAGCACGACGTGGCTCTTGCCGGAGGCCTTGGTGATCGGCGAGGTGCCCGCGTAGTTCTTCCTGCTCTTGGCGTCGGCGTAGCGGTGTGGGTCGTCTCCGAACTCGGCGAGCACCCGGGCGCCGAGCACCGATCCCAGCCCGGGTTGGGACAGGATCAGTTCAGCGGCCGGGTGCTGGCCAAAAGACGTCTGCAGTTGCCCCTCAAGATCCGCTACGGCCTTCACCGATGCGGTCAGCACCGCCACCAGCGCAGTCACCGTGGCGCCGAAGGCCTGTGCAACCAACGGAGGCTGGGTGAGGTGCTCGGTTCGTAGTGCGGCCTGGATGGCCCCGGCTCGGGCAGCGATGTTGCGTTGGCGACCGCCCCGGCGCAACGCTGCCTCGATCCGGGACCGGGTCAGCGCCCGACCTTGGTCCGGGGTCGGCGCCACCGCGAGCACTGCCAATGCATCCGCGCTGCTCAGCTGCTCGAACGCGGCCAATGCGGCCGGGTAGAACTCGCGCAGTGTCGAGCGCAGTTGATTGGCCTGCTGCCCACGCATCCAACCCATCGACTGGTGCGCCCGAGCCAGGACCTTGACGGCCTCGGCCAATTCGGTGTCACCGGCAATCGGTCGGTGCCGGCCACGGTCGGTGCGCACCAGGTCTGCCAACACGTGCGCGTCACCGGGGTCGCTCTTTGCGCCCGAGACGGTATACCGCTCCCGATACCGGGCTACCGACATCGGGTTCACGGCAAACACCTCATAACCGGCTGCCAGCAGCGCCTGAACCCAGGGGCCCCGGTCGGTCTCGATCCCAACCACAACCTGTGGTGGGCTCTCCTCACCAGCGCTGTGCTCCCCGACCAACTCATGAAGCGCCGTGATCCCCAGGATGCCCTCGGGCAGCCGACGTCGAGCCAGCACAGTGCCGTCTTGGCGCTGCAGCTCGATGTCGTGATGCTCCTCAGCCCAGTCGTCTCCGACGAACAGCAACACCTTTGTGCCTTCCGTTGTATGACTAGCGGATATGTCGTCCACGGAAAGGCTCGCAGCGCCCTAATGGATCAGTGCTCTCACGCACGCCATCCCACCAGCCGTCCAATGCCTTCCCGAACAACCAGCGGGGGCACGCTCTAGCGATAGGCCTCAAGCGACCAGGCTCGAAAAGTGCTCACCCGCCGGCTGGACTCGGACATCACTCTGGCGCATTCACCGGTGATGCGCCTCCATTAGGCTGACCGGACGGCACAACGGTGTCCGGGATCGACCGTCCAGGAGGAGTTCCATGCAGCAGGTCCGTGCAGTCGTCGCCAGGTCCCAGGGGGCGCCGGTGAGCGTGGAGACGATCAACGTCCCCGACCCGGGTCCCGGTGAGGCGGTGGTGGCGGTGCAGGCGTGCGGGGTGTGTCACACCGATCTGCATTATCGGGAGGGTGGGATCAACGACGAGTTCCCGTTCCTGCTCGGCCACGAGGCGGCGGGGGTGGTGGAGGCGGTCGGTGCGGGGGTCTCCGAGGTGGTCCCGGGTGACTTCGTGGTGCTGAACTGGCGGGCGGTGTGCGGCGAGTGTCGGGCGTGTGAGCGGGGGGAGCCGTGGTACTGCTTCGCCACCCACAACGCGGCCCAGAAGATGACGTTGGAGGACGGCACCGAGCTGAGCCCGGCGTTGGGGATCGGTGCGTTCGCGGAGAAGACGCTGGTCGCGGCGGGGCAGTGCACGAAGGTCGACCCCTCGGCGTCGCCGGCGGCGGTGGGGTTGTTGGGGTGTGGGGTGATGGCCGGGTTGGGTGCGGCGATCAACACCGGCAACGTGGGCCGGGGGATGAGTGTGGCGGTGATCGGCTGCGGCGGGGTGGGTTCGGCGGCGGTGGCCGGTGCCCGGCTGGCCGGTGCGGGCCGGATCATCGCGGTCGACCTCGATGAGCAGAAGCTGGCGTGGGCGCGGAGCATGGGCGCCACGCACACGGTCAACGCCGCGGAGTCCGATGTGGTGGACGCGGTCCGGGAGCTGACCGGTGGTTTCGGTGCCGATGTGGTGATCGACGCGGTCGGCCGGCCGGAGACGTGGGAGCAGGCGTTCTACGCCCGGGACCTGGCCGGGACGGTGGTTCTGGTCGGGGTGCCGACCCCGGAGATGAAGGTGCCGGAGATCCCGCTGATCGACGTGTTCGGCCGCGGCGGCGCGTTGAAGTCGTCGTGGTACGGCGACTGCCTGCCCTCGCGGGACTTCCCGATGCTGGTCGACCTCTACCAGCAGGGCCGCCTCGACCTGGACGCGTTCGTCACCGAGAAGATCGGCCTCGACGACGTGGAGGCCGCCTTCGACCGGATGCACACCGGCAACGTGCTGCGCTCGGTGGTGGTCCTGTGAGCGCCGCAGACGCGGTCCGGGTCGACCACACCGTCACCGCCGGCACTTTCACCCTCGACGGGGAGACGTTCGAGGTCGACAACAACGTCTGGGTGGTCGGCGACGACACCGAGTGCGTGGTGATCGACGCACCGCACGACGTCGCCCCGATCCTCGCGCTGGTCGGGGGCCGGCGGCTCAAGGCCATCCTGTGCACCCACGCGCACGACGACCACGTGCGGATGGCGCCGAAGCTGCGCACCGAGACCCAGGCCCCGATCCTGCTCCATCCCGACGACCGGCCGGTGTGGGAGCTCACCCACCCCGGTGAGCTGTGGGACGTGGACCTGTCCGAGGGGCAGATCATCGAGGTCGCCGGCACCCGGCTCCAGGTGATCCACACCCCGGGACACGCACCCGGCGCGGTCTGCTTCTACGCCGAGGACCTCGGCCGGGTCTTCACCGGCGACACGCTGTTCCAGGGCGGGCCGGGAGCGACCGGCCGGTCGTTCAGCGACCACGACACGATCGTCGCCTCGATCACCGAGAAGCTGTTCGTGCTCCCCGACGACACCGTGGTGCACACCGGTCACGGTGACGACACCACGATCGGCACGGAGAAGGCCAACCTGCAGCGGGGCTAGCCGCCGGGGATGTTTCAGCCAGATGCGGAGGGGAACCCAGCCCGCGTGACCGCCACCTATCGACTGCAGCTGCACGCCGGCTTCACCTTCGCCGACGCACAGGCACGCGTTCCCTACCTCGCCGCGCTCGACGTCAGCCACCTCTACCTGTCCCCGGTGCTGGAGGCGGTGCCCGGATCGCAGCACGGGTACGACGTGCTCGACCACACCCGGATCAACACCGAGCTCGGTGGTGAGAGCGGACTGCTGTCCCTGGGCGAGGCCGCACGGCAGCAGGGGTTGGGCATCATCGTCGACGTGGTGCCGAACCACATGGCCTTCGTGGCACCGGAGCACGCGAACGCGCCGCTGTGGCAGGTGCTGCGCGAAGGACGCGACGCGGCGACCGCGCACTGGTTCGACATCGACTGGAAGGCCGGCGGCGGCCGGCTCGGTCTCCCCATCCTGGGCGGCACGCTCCAGGAAGCGCTGGACGCCGGCGAGATCGTGCTCGGCGAGCACGATGGTGAGCCGGTGGTCCGCTACTTCGACCACGTCCTCCCGGTCGCCCTGGGCACCGAGGGTGACGACGTCGTCGAGGTGCTGCAGCGGCAGCACTACCAGCTCGCCAACTGGCGGGACACCGACGCGATGCTGAACTACCGGCGGTTCTTCGACATCGACGAGCTGATCGCGGTCCGCGTGGAGCTGCCCGACGTGTTCGAGGCGACCCACCGGCTGCTCCTGGACCTGAACCACCGCGGCGTGATCGAGGGCTTCCGGATCGACCATCCCGACGGGCTCGCGGACCCCGAGGGTTACCTGCGCCAGCTCCGGGCCGCGGCACGCCCGGGGACCGGGATCTGGGTGGAGAAGATCCTCGAGGGACGCGAGCGGCTGCCCTCGTCGTGGGCGTGCGACGGGACCACCGGCTACGACGCGATGCTCGCGGTCACCACGGCGCTGGTCGACCCGGCCGCGCTGCCGGTGCTGGACCGGACCTGGACCGACGCCGGCGGCGACCCGGACATCGAGGGCGTCGTGGAGCGGGCCAAGCGGACGGTCGTGCACGACCTGCTCGGCCCCGAGCTGCACCGGCTGACCCGACGGGCCCGGGAGCTGTTTCCCGATGCGGACCCCGACCGGCTCGAGGACGCGGTCGTCGAGCTGCTGGTGGCCGGTGAGGTCTACCGCGCCTACGTCCATCCCGACAAGCGGCTCACCCCGCTGGCCCGGCAACGCCTCCAGGCCGCGTTCGGCGAGGCCGTCACCGCCCGCCCCGACCTGCGCGCCGAGCTCGAGCAGCTGGTGGACGTGGCGATGGCCGAGCACCACGACGAGGTCCCGGCCGACGACTTCGCGGTCCGGCTGCAGCAGACCTGGGGCCCGGTGATGGCCAAGGGGATCGAGGACACGACGTTCTACCGGTGGCACCGGCTGGTGGCACTGAACGAGGTCGGGGGCGACCCCGCGGTGCTGGAGACCGCGGGACCCGAGGCGCTGCACGACTGGGCGTTCGCCCAGCAGGAGATGTGGCCGCTCGGGATGACCACGCTGTCCACGCACGACACCAAGCGCAGCGAGGACGTCCGCGCCCGGCTCATCGCCGTCGCGGCCGACACAGGCTCCTGGCAGCGGTGCTCCGACGTGTTCGGTGATGCCGCCGACGAGGCGGGTGTGGACCGGCCCACGGCACACCTGCTGTGGCAGACCCTGGTCGGGGTCGGCCCGATCACCCGTGAGCGGCTGCACGGCTACCTCACCAAGGCGATGCGCGAGGCCAAGCAGCACACCGGCTGGATCGACGGCGACGAGGACTACGAGGCACGGGTCCTCGCGTTCGCCGACCGCGCCCTGGCCGACGGCGCACTGCGCGACGCCGTGCGCACCGCCGTCGCCGAGAACCAGGACGGGATCCGCGCCACCGTGCTCGGCCAGAAGCTGCTCCAGCTGCTGCTTCCCGGAGTGCCCGACGTCTACCAGGGCTGCGAGCTGGTGAACCTCTCCCTGGTCGACCCCGACAACCGTCGCGAGGTCGACTACGGCGACCGGGAGCGCCGGCTCGTCGACCTCGACCGCGACGAACCGGTCGACCTCGACGACGAGAAGCTGCTGGTCACCTCGCGGGCGCTGCGGGTCCGCCGTGAGCTCCCGGAGTGCTTCGCCGACACGGCGACGTACACACCGCTCTCGACGACGACCGAGCACGCCGTGGGCTTCGTCCGCACCGACCGGGTCGCCGCCGTGGTGACCCGGGCCCCGCACCGACTCGCCGCCGGCGGTGGCTGGCGCGACGAGACGCTCACCCTCCCGGCCGGCACCTGGCGCGACGAGCTGACCGGGGCGGTCTTCGGCGGTGGCGACGTGAAGTGCGCCGAGGTTTTCGACCGGATGCCGGTCGCTCTGCTGGTGGCCCGCTGATGCGCGAGTTCACGGTCTGGGCGCCCTCGTCCGAGCGCGTCGAGCTGCTGCTGCCCGACGCCGCGCACGAGATGGCCCCGGGCCAGGACGGTTGGTGGCACGTCGCCGCAGCCGCAGCACCCGGGACGACGTACGCGTTCTCCCTCGACGGCGGCGACCCCTGCCCCGATCCGCGCGGGCTCGCGATGCCGCACGGCCCGCACGGCTGGTCACACGTGTTCGACCCGGCCGACTTCACCTGGACCGACGGTGGATGGGCCGGGACCGAGCTCGCCGGCGCCATCATCTACGAGCTGCACGTCGGCACGTTCACCGAGGAGGGGACGCTCGACTCCGCCATCGAACGGCTCG
>JAICRS010000230.1 GCA_025966335.1 Nocardioidaceae bacterium | reverse complement strand
GGCAACCTCGCCTGCCTGGTGATCGAGCCCATCCTCGGCGAGGGTGGCTTCGTCGTACCGGCGCCCGGCTTCCTGCCCCGACTGCGCGAGTGGAGCGAGGCGCACGGGATCGTGTTCGTCGCCGACGAGATACAGACCGGGTTCTGCCGCACCGGCGACTGGTTCGCCTGCGACCACGAGCAGGTGGTCCCGGACCTGGTCACCACCGCGAAGGGCATCGCCGGCGGCTTCCCGTTGGCCGCGGTGACCGGGCGCGCGGACATCATGGACGCCGTGCACACCGGCGGGCTGGGCGGCACCTACGGCGGGAACCCGGTCGCCTGCGCCGCCGCACTCGGCGCCATCGAGGCGATGCAGAAGCACGATCTGGCCGAGCGCGCCCGCGACATCGGCCAGGTGATCTCCGACAGGCTCACCGCCATCGCGGAGCGCCATCCAGCGGTCGGAGACATCCGCGGCCGGGGGGCCATGATGGCAGTCGAGATCGTCGGCGCGGACGCGCACACCCCTGATGCCGTCCGCGCCGGCTCGATCTCGGCCTACTGCCACAGCCAGGGCGTGGTCACGCTGACCTGCGGAACCTTCGGCAACGTGCTGCGCTTCCTGCCGCCCCTGGTGATGCCGCCGCAGCTGCTCGTGGAGGCGTTCGACGTGGTCGCCGAGGCGTTCGACGCCACCGCGTAGTCACAACGGGCCATCACCGGCACCACCCGTCCGGCGGGACAACTGGCCGAACGGTGAGCCCAAACATCTGCGGGCCCAGGCGCGGCTCCCTACATTGGAAATTGGGGAGGACTTGTCCCGACGAGTCCGGATTGAGGGATTTGCATGGCTGTGTCACTGACCGGTTCACGGATGTCGATGGCGACCATCCGCTCGCTGCTGATCGCCGTGGGCACGGCGTGCGGGCTGGCCTTCTACCTGTACGGCCCGGTGGTGACCCCGATGATGCACGCCGCGGCGGTGTCGAGCTGCAACGAGGCCACCGGCGGAAGCTTCCGCGGCTACCACCTCGAGTGGACGATGAGCGCGCGCCCGCACTGGGACTGCTGGGACCTCAGCGACCCGGAGCGACCTGCGATGAACATGGGCTGGTGGGTCACGCCGGGTCGGTGAGGCTCACTGGTCGCGCTGGCCCCAGGGCGACCCGTAGTCCTTGAGCAGGTCCAGGAACGGCACCGCGTCGAACGCCTCCGGCCCGAGCACGCCCGCGCCGGACCAGGTGTCCTTGGCGAGGAGCTCCAGGGCGATCACCGGGTTCACCGCGGTCTGCCACACGACGCACTGGTGGCCGTACTCCGCCATCGACCACTCGTTGTCCACGACGTGGTAGAGGTACGTCGTACGCGGCCGCCCGTCCTTGCCGGTACCGGTGACCTGGAGACCGGCGCACGTCTTGCCGCGCATCCGGTCGCCGAGGGTCGCCGGATCGGGCAGGCAGGCGGCCACCACGTCACGCGGTGACACCTCTCCCCCGGGCACCCGGACCTTCTCGGTGCGATCGAGGCCCAGCTTGTGCAGGGTCTTCAGCACGTCGATGAACTCATCGCCGAGACCGTACTTGAAGGTGACCCGCTGCGCGTCCACCCAGCGGGGCATCAGCAGCACCTCCTCGTGCTCGACGTTGACGCACTCGACCGGGCCGATGCCCTCGGGGAAGTCGAAGACCTCGGGCTCGCTGAACGGCTCGGTCGTGAACCAGCCA
The DNA here is from genome assembly GCA_025966335.1 of Nocardioidaceae bacterium. Lineage (GTDB taxonomy): Bacteria > Actinomycetota > Actinomycetes > Propionibacteriales > Nocardioidaceae > Nocardioides_C. Next base: position 3,057 of record JAICRS010000230.1, on the reverse strand, counting down.
GTGCCCTTCTCCCACACCACCGGCGGGTTCAGGCACTCCTCGATCGTGGTCCAGATCGAGAAGGAAGGGGCGAACTCGTAGCCGTCGACGGTCAGGTTCGCGCCGTCGCGGACGTTGAGCTCGTCGATCTCGGTGAACAGGTGGTCGGCGGCGTACCGCGCGAACACGTCGGAGAGCCCCGGCTCGACACCGATGCCGCACAACGCCAACCGGCCGGCCGACTCCCAGTCCTTCTCCTTCGCGAACTGCTCGTCACCGAGCTTGACCCCGGTCCGGGAGTACGGCGCCTCCGGGTGCGGCCGCGACAGGCTCATCGCCATGTCGAGGTAGTCCGCCCCGGCCGCGAACGCGCCGTCGAAGATCGGCATCACGAACCGGGGGTCTACCGCGTTCATCACGTGCGTGGCACGGTGCTCGCGCGCCAGGGCGGCGACGGAGTCCGCGCTCGACGCGTCGACCTGCGCGGCCACGAACCGGCTGTCGGCGGACGCGGCCTTCTCGGCCCGCGCCTGGTCGTAGTCCGCGATGACGATCTGCTCGTAGAAGTCGCGCCGTGCCGCGATGGCAGCGAACGCCGCGCCGACGCCGCCGGCGCCAATCAGAAGGATCCTCATGTCAGCTCACTCGCCGATGTAGGACATCACGTGCTTGACACGGGTGTAGTCCTCGAGGCTGTACATGGACAGGTCCTTGCCGTAGCCGGACTGCTTGAAGCCGCCGTGCGGCATCTCGGCGACGAACGGGATGTGGGTGTTGACCCAGACCACGCCGAAGTCGAGCCGCTTGGAGACCCGCATCGCGCGGCCGTGGTCCTTGGTCCACACCGACGACGAGAGGCCGTACTTCACGCCGTTGGCCCAGCGGACCGCCTCGTTCTCGTCGCTGAACCGCTGGACGGTGATCACCGGGCCGAAGATCTCCTCCTGGATCGCCTCGTCGTCCTGCTTCAGCCCGGACACGACGGTCGGGGTGTAGAAGTAGCCGCGGTCGCCCTGCCGGCCGCCGCCGGTCTCCAGGCTGGCGTGGTCGGGCAGCCGGCCCACCATGTCGGTGACCCGGGACAGCTGGTTCTCGTTGTTCAGCGCGCCGTAGAGCACGTCCTTGTCGTCGGGCATGCCGGTCCTGGTGTTCTTGGCCTGCTCGGTCAGCGCCGCGACGAAGTCGTTGTGCACGCCGGGCGCTGCCAGCACCCGGGTGGCGGCGGTGCAGTCCTGGCCGGCGTTGAAGTAGCCGGCCATCGCGATGCCTTCCGCGGCGGCCTCGATGTCGGCGTCGTCGAACACGATCACCGGTGCCTTGCCGCCGAGCTCGAGGTGGGTGCGCTTCAGCTGCGCGGCCGCGGACCCGGCGACCTCCATGCCGGCGCGGACCGAGCCCGTGATCGAGACCAGCTGCGGGACCGGGTGCTCCACGATGGCGCGGCCGGTGTCCCGGTCACCGCAGACCACGTTGAACACGCCCGGCGGGAGGAACTCCTGGGCCAGCTCGGCGAACATCGTGGTGGTCGCCGGGGTGGTGTCCGACGGCTTGAGGACCACGGTGTTGCCGGCCGCGAGCGCCGGACCGATCTTCCAGATCATCATCATCAGCGGGTAGTTCCACGGCGTCACCTGACCGACCACGCCGATCGGCTCCCGGCGGATGATCGAGGTGTGGTCCTTCAGGTACTCACCGGAGGCCCGTCCCTCCAGCACCCGCGCCGCGCCGGCGAAGAACCGGAGCTGGTCGACGCACGGCGGCAGCTCCTCCTCCTCGGTCAGGTGGATCGGCTTGCCGGTGTTCTGGCACTCGGCCTTCACGAACTCCGAGGAGCGGGCCTCGAGCGCGTCAGCCATCTTGAGCATCGCCAGCTGCCGCTCGGCGGGCGTGGTCTCACCCCATGACTCGAAGGCCTTCTCGGCGGCCCGCATCGCCCGGTCGACGTCCTCGGCACCCGAGGCCGCAGCCTGACCGTAGACCTCGCCGGTCGCCGGGTTCACGATGTCGTAGGTCTCGCCGGACGCCGCCTCGACCGCGTTGCCGTCGATGATGTTCTGGAACTGCTCTGCCATCTGCTGGGCCATCCCTCTTCGTCGCTGCCACGTGTACGGGTCATCGCCACCGGCGTGCACCGGCGCGCCCCGAGCCTAGCCAGGCAACTACGGAATCGGTATACCCATCGGGCAATTCGCGACGGATTCTTCACCCGGAGACGCGAATCACTGACGACATCGCCCATGAACGCGCGTGCTCGGCGACCGCTGGCGACCGCGCCTGGCAACCGTTGCGGTTCACGTGCGCGGCAACGGTAGTTGCGTCGAGCCGTCGACCGGCAACGGGACGCCGCGGCACTGGGCCAGCCACTCCAGGTAGTCCCAGCCGGCGAGGAACCGCTCGGCCGCCTCGGCGCCGGCGGCCAGCAGCTGCTCCTGCTGCGCCTCGCTGAGTCGGAAGTCGATCGCGCCCACCGCGCCGGTGTCGACGTACACGCTGCGCGCGATGTTGCACGGGTCGAGCACGTGCTCGGCCTGGCACGCCTCGATCGAGGTCTCGATCAGCGCGAGGCCCATCGCGACCGGCCCCTGCACCGGCTCGAGGCGACCGGTGTCGCCGAGCCCCAGCGCGTCGAGCCGGACCCCGATCGTCGGCCACCTCGGAGGGTGCTCGTCGAGCCGGTCGAAGACCCCGATCGGGTAGTTCGACACGAGGCCGCCGTCGACCAGCGTGGACGTCCCGCGCGGGCCTTTGAGTTGCACCGGTTCGAAGAAGTACGGGATCGAAGCCGAGGCGCGCACCGCGTCGGCGACCCGTTGCTCATCGGCGTCGAGGTCGTACTCCGGGTAGTCCCAGGGCAGCTGCACGAGCCGCTTGCGGGACAGGTCGCTGGCGGTCACGACCAGGCCGTACCGGTGGTGCAGCAGGCCGTCGTCGGCGGCATCGTCGGTGCGCAGGTCACCGAAGGTCTCCACGCCCAGGTCGGCGAGCACGCCGTCGAGCCAGTCGCGCAGGTAGTCGCCCTCGAACACCCCGTCCTCGAACAGCACGGAGAACCCGTCGGCGAGGAAGCCCAGCGGGCCG